>JBGVCE010000186.1:0-7580 GCA_045226235.1 Anaerobutyricum sp. | reverse complement strand
CCGCTGTCTATGCTTCGGTTCTTCTCCTGACGATAATCGCCATGGCAGGAATTGCGGTGATCAAATGGATTGACCGCCGTTACGTAGTCTGGAGAAATGAAATATGAATCCCAAAAAGAAAGAGTTTCTTCTTGCAATATAAGGACTATCATGTTATAATTCCTCAGTCATGACAGGGAATCCTGAGGGATATGTCATGACCGACAGTTCGCTTGTACCATCCTGTCGTTAAACAAAACTAGGGCTTATAAGGAATACTTATGTCCCGTGGTCTGCCCATGGGACTTTTTTACTTATAACAGGTAATGAATATTTAGGGGGAACTATGTATTTTCTGAAAACACAGGGCAATTTTGACGCAGCCCATTTTCTGGAGGGCTACGAGGGCAAATGTAGAAACATACACGGGCATCGCTGGAAAGTGATTGCTGAGATCAAGGGCCAGACCTTAGGACAGGGACAGCAGACCCGGGGGATGCTGGTGGATTTCGGAGACCTGAAGGAGATCCTGAAGATCTACTGTGATGAGCTGGACCACTGTCTCATCTATGAAGAAGGATCCCTGAAACCAGCCACCATCCAGGCTTTTAAGGAAGAGAATTTCAAGATCTACGAAGTTCCTTTCCGGCCCACAGCAGAGAATTTTGCCTTTTATTTTTACAAGAAATTAGAAGAGGAAGGCCTGAATGTCCACAGGGTGGAGGTCTACGAGACACCAAATAACTGTGCGGCATACCAGGAGTGTTGAATAGATCCATGAAAGTAGTAGAGAAATTCGTCAGCATTAACGGAGAAGGACCAAGGGCGGGAGAACTGGCTGTCTTTCTTCGCTTTAAGGGATGCAATCTCCGCTGCAGCTATTGCGATACCATGTGGGCAAATGAACCCGACTGCCCTTACGTGGAGGAGACTCCCCGGGAACTATATGATTATGTAAAATCCACAAAGGTAAAAAATGTGACCCTGACTGGAGGCGAACCCTTGCTGCAGCAGGAAATGGTTCAACTCCTTAAACTTCTGACGGAGGATGAAGAACTCAGGGTGGAGGTAGAGACCAATGGCGCCATAAACCTGAAGATGTTTACCGCCAGGAACCGGCCGGTCTTCACTATGGATTACAAACTGCCTTCCAGCCAGTGGGAGCACGCCATGCTTACCGGAAATTTCTCGGTCCTGCAAAAGGAGGATACGGTGAAGTTCGTCTGTGGCTCCCGGGAAGATATGGACCGGGCAGTGGAGATGATAAAAAAATATGACCTGATCAACCGATGCCATGTCTACTTCAGCCCGGTTTTTGGCAAGATCGAACCGGCAGACATGGTGGAATATATGATCCGGAATCAGATAAATGACGCGAGATTACAGATTCAGATGCACAAAGTAATCTGGAATCCAGAGAGGAGGGGCGTCTAGTATGATTGATAAAAAAGCCATCGAAGAGCATATCCGAGGAATTCTCATCGCCCTGGGAGACGATCCCAACCGCGAGGGACTGATTGAAACACCGGCACGGGTTGCCAGGATGTATGAAGAAGTATTTGCAGGGATGAACTATACCAACCACGAGATTGCCCAGATGTTCGGCAAAACCTTCGAAGAAGGGATGGATGTGGGAGAAAGAGGACGTGTCGTTGTGATGAAGGATATCGATATGTTTTCCTACTGTGAACACCACATGGCATTGATGTATGACATGAAAGCCACGGTGGCCTATCTCCCCACGGACAGGGTAATCGGACTGTCCAAGATTGCCCGCATCTGTGATATGGTTGGGCGGAGACTGCAGATCCAGGAGAAAATCGGACAGGATATCGCCGATATTATGACGGAGGTCACCGGGTCCGAGGATGTGGCGGTTCTGATCGAAGGATGCCACAGCTGCGTGACAGCCCGGGGAATTAAGAAGAACAACACGAAAACCTTCACGGCGGAGCTTCGCGGTAAGTTCAAGGACGATCCCGCCTTCCAGATTTATCTGAAATAGGAGGGAAGAGGAAGCATGAAAGCATTGGTATTATCCAGCGGAGGGGTGGATTCCACCACCGCATTGGGACTCGCTGTCAGCAGATATGGCAAGGAGAATGTAATCGCCTTATCCATCTCCTACGGACAGAAACATGACAAAGAGATCAAAGCAGCGATAGATGTGGCCAACTATTATGGAGTGGAACAGCTGTTCCTTGATCTGACCAGGATTTTTCAATACAGCAATTGCTCGCTCCTGCAGCAGTCCACCGAGGAAATCCCGGAGGAAAGCTATGGAGAGCAAATCGAAAAAACGGGAGGGGAGAAGCCGGTGAGCACCTATGTGCCCTTCCGAAACGGGCTTTTCCTGTCCAGTGCAGCCAGCATCGCCCTAAGCAAGGACTGCCAGGTCATCTTCTATGGGGCTCACGCCGACGATGCCGCCGGAGCTGCCTACCCCGATTGTTCCCCGGTATTTAATCAGGCCATGGGAGAGGCAATCTGGGAAGGATCAGGCAGGCAGCTGAAGATCGAGGCTCCATTTGTACAGATGAACAAAGGGGAAATCGTAAAACTGGGTCTGGAACTGAAGGTGCCCTATGAGCTTACCTGGTCCTGCTATGAGGGAGGAGAAGTGCCCTGCGGACGCTGCGGAACCTGCATCGACCGGGCCAAGGCATTTGCCGCTAACGGAATCCAGGATCCGGCCCTTGTTAAAGCATAGGCCTCAGGATAATCAAAAAAACGACAAAAAAACCGGGCTGACCAGAATCAGCCCGGTTTACCTGTATATATCTATTAGTAAGCAATTCCACCGGGAATGCCCATAGGTGGGATGCAGTAAAGACGATTTCCCAGATTTGCCTCGAAGGTTACCTTGTCATAGTAGGCAAAGGACTCCACGATAAATTTTCCGGCTTTTTTAATCTTAGCAAATAAGTTTCTCATTGTTTCTCCTCCTCTATATGAATCATATGTCTTGTATTTTTTCTTACACTTTTTACTACGAAGAACTTTGAGGAAGGGATAAAACTTTTTTGCAAAAAAGTCATTCAAAAATACGTGGTATGACTTGCTTATTAATGATATAATAATAAATCAGATAAAATAACTTTAGATTAGAATAGGGTGACGAACATGAAAAATATAAGAAAACTGTTTGATTATCAGAGATTCGAGGAGAATGAACGCCTCTCTTCCATGATAAGAAGAACCGAATCCAAATATCTGGGCAGTTCCCGCCAGGAGCTGGATGAGGATGATCTCTTTTTTGTCAACGCAGCAGGCTCCAGGGAAGCATATCAGAAAGATGATCCAAA
Source organism: Anaerobutyricum sp. (assembly GCA_045226235.1). Lineage (GTDB taxonomy): Bacteria > Bacillota > Clostridia > Lachnospirales > Lachnospiraceae > Anaerobutyricum. The sequence goes on along the minus strand of JBGVCE010000186.1, from coordinate 4,296 downwards.
GGATGTCTCTGAGCTGGACCAGTACCAGCGCATCATGGAGAAGATCAGGAAGAATGCAGCCAATATGCCAGGCGACGGGGAGAGATAAGGATGGAATTTCAGGATTTTAATTATATTTATTCAGAATATAAGAATAAGGTGACAGCTTATGTTCGCAAAAAGGTCGCAGATACCAGTGCCGTGGAGGACCTGGTGGAAGATATCTTTATGAAGATCTATGAGAATCTGGACAAGTATGATCCGGAGAAATCCGCACTTTCCTCCTGGGTTTACACTGTGACCTCCAGGATGGTGACGGACTATTACCGAACCAGGAGAGTACACTCGGAGATTCCTTCCGACGACGGTGCAGAAGGGATGATGCCCTTAAGTCTCATCGACAGCCAGGAACTGGATGCGGATATCATTAAGGCAGAGATGCTGGATCAGCTGGCAGATGCCCTGGAGAGTCTGGCCGACAGGGAGCGCGACCTGATCATCTTACATTATTATAGTAATCTCACGCTGAAGGAGATCGCAGTCAAGATGAGGATGTCCTATGCAAATGTGAAGATCATCCACAAAAAAGCACTATCTAAGATGAGGGGACAGTTCGACTGAATCTGATGAAAAATTTTTTTGAAATCGGGTGACATTTTTTTAGCCCTCCTGTTTTTTGCTTCGTATATAGAAGTGTAAGAGATAAAACATCTCAGAAAAATAAGAAATACCTAAGAGGATTGAAGGTGTTAAGATAGTCCTCTTGGCCACAGTATACGAAGAAGAAAGGTATAAGGAGGACAAAACAATGATGAATTTAAGAGGTTTATTTGATTATCAGAGATTCGAGAACAACCAGAGATTAGCAGCCATGATCGCACAGACCGAGGCAAAGTACTTAAGAAGAGAATTGTTCGAAGACGATCTTGGATTTCTAAATGCAGCCGGATCAAGAGAATACATGTTGAATCAGGAAGATGAGAATACAGAGAATCCCACAGAATAAAATCTGTGGGTTTTTTCTTTTTGTTGACCATAAATTGGTTTATTGGATATAATAAAAGGATCAACGTATCAATAGATTAAGAATCGCCAGCGAGTCTTGAAATAGATAGATGAGAGGAGATATTATGGAGGAAAAGAAAAATCAATTATTCCGAAAGAAGAGCCTGGAAAGCATCGAGAGCCCGGAGGTTCTGGATGATTATCTCCGGGTAACTTCCCCGGGGGTGTGGATGATTCTGGGAGCTGTGATCCTGCTGCTTGTAGGCATGATCGTATGGGGCATCTTCGGACATATCGATTCCGAGGTTGAAGTCGCCGTGGTATCAGATGAAAAAGGGATGTACTGCCTGGTTCCGGAGGAAGCCCTGGACGCAGTGATCAATCACCGCACGGTAACCGTAAAAGGCAATGAGCTGGAGTTAGCACCAAAATCCATCGAGCCCATGCAGGTGGAAGATTCCATGAATATATACATCCTCATGGCAGGGAACCTGAAACCAGGGGATGTGGTGTATCCTGTGGAGGTTGCTTCGGAGTTGAAGGAGGGTGTGTATACGGGAGTTATCGTTACCGAGACCATCACACCGATCAAATTCCTGATCAATTAGTATGTATTGGAGCATATTATGTCAGATAATAACAAAACAATTCGCAAAAATAACATAAAGAAGCCGGTGATGAAAGGGGTGGCCAAGGTTCCCGTAATCATGCAGCTGGAGATGCTGGAGTGCGGAGCGGCCTGCCTTACCATGGTGCTGGCTTACTATGGCAAATGGATCACCCTGGAGCAGGCACGTATGGATTGCGGTGTGTCCAGGGACGGCTCTAATGCCAAAAACCTGATGATTGCAGGACGAAGCCATGGGATGGATGTCCATGCCTACCGTATGGAGCCGGAAGCGCTCCTGGAGGAGGGTCCCTACCCCTGTATCATACACTGGGGATTTAATCATTTCGTGGTTCTGGATGGCTTCCAGGGGAAAAATGCCGTGCTCAATGATCCTGCCAGGGGAAAAGTTAAGGTTCCCTGGGAGGAGTTCGACAAACAGTTTACCGGAATCTGCATGACCTTTGAGCCGTCAGAGAATTTTGAGCCATCCGGGAAGAAGAAATCAGTCTGGGAGTATGCAGGAGAGAGACTGCGCGGATCCAGGACAGCGGTCATGTTTGTCCTGCTCACCACAGCCATCACATCTTTGCTGGGTATTATCTACCCGGTATTCAGCCGGATCTTTCTGGATCGATTGCTGGAGGGCAAGAGTCCTAACTGGTTTGTCCCCTTCCTGACTGCCTTAATTGCCACATCATTTATCTCTATTTTGATGGCCTGGATTTCCGCCATCTACAGTCTGAAGATCCAGGGGAAGATGGCTGTGGTAGGAAATACTTCCTACCTGTGGAAGGTTCTCCGCCTGCCTATGCATTTCTTCAGCCAGAGGATGGCAGGGGATATCTCAGACCGCCAGAATTCCAATGCAGAAGTGGCCGGTGTCATGGTAAATACCATAGCGCCTCTGGGAATCAATACCATCATGTTGATCTTCTACCTGGTGGTTATGATCCGGTATAGTGTTTTGCTGACGGCAATCGGTGTTAGCACAATCCTGATCAATATCCTGATATCCTGGTATATTTCCCAGAAAAGGATCAACATTACCCGTGTCTCCCTGCGGGATGCGGCCAAATTATCGGGAATTACGGTTTCCGGTATCGGTATGATTGAGACCATTAAATCCAGCGGGGCAGAAAAAGGATTTTTCGAAAAATGGGCCGGTTACCAGGCCAGTGTGAATACCCAGAAGGTTCGTTTCCAGAAAATGAATCAGATGCTAGGGCTCATCCCCAGCACAGTGGGAACCCTGGCTAATCTCCTGATTCTCGGGCTGGGTATCTATTTTGTCATCCAGACTCCGGAACAATTTACCGTCGGTATGGTTTTTGCCTTCCAGGGTTTGCTGTCTTCCTTTATGGCTCCTGCCAATTCTATAATCCAGACAGGGCAGACCATGCAGGAGATGATCACGCAGATCGAACGTGTGGAAGACGTGATGAGTTATCCGTTAGATCCCTGTTTTGATGAACGCCCCAAGACGGAAGATTACCGGAAACTGACCGGAAAGATCGATATGGAACATGTCACCTTTGGATATTCCAGGCTGGCTCCGCCCCTGATCGAGGATTTCACTCTCCATGTGGAACCCGGCCAGAAAATTGCCCTGGTGGGCCGGTCGGGCTGTGGGAAATCCACCCTGTCGAAATTGCTTACCGGTTTGTATCAGCCCTGGTCCGGCAAGGTTATGTATGATGGCAAGGAATTAAGGGAGATCGATAGAGATGTCTTTACCGGTTCCGTGTCGGTGGTGGACCAGGATATCATATTATTTGACGACACTGTCGCTCAGAACATCCGCATGTGGGATGATTCCATCGAAGATTTTGAGGTTATCCTGGGGGCCCGGGATGCGGGAATCCATGATGATATCATCCAGAAAAGCGGCGGATATCAGCACAAGATGCTGGAAGGAGGAAAGGACTTCTCCGGCGGCCAGAGACAGCGGCTGGAGATTGCCCGGGCTCTGTCCCAGGATCCTACCATCTGTATCCTGGATGAAGCCACATCAGCATTGGATGCCAAGACAGAATATGAGGTGGTGAAAGCAATCACGGAACGTGGCATTACCTGTATTGTTATCGCTCACCGGCTCTCAACCATCCGGGATTGCGATGAGATCATTGTCCTGGATCGGGGCAAGGTGGTGGAACGAGGCATCCATGAAGACCTGTTAGCAAAAGACGGGTATTATAAAAAACTGGTGATTAATGAATAAGAAAGGAGAAAAGAATGGGTTGGTTCGATGAGCAGATTGAATATCGAAAAAAACGGGAAAATGATCTCCTTTCTGATTCTTTTCAGAATATAGCCTGGTCTGTCACCGGTCGTAAGATCGGGGAAGGCTGGATTGATGAGGACGCGGATATCAAAGATGCCGTTTCCCAGCTGTTGAAGTATTTTCATATTACCGAGAAGGAGGTACCCCCCAAGATCAAAGAGCTGGAGGACCGGCTGGATTATCTGCTGTCAACCTCCGGTATTCTCTACCGGGAGGTTCAGTTGAAGAAGGGATGGCACGGGGACTCCATAGGACCTATGATAACCACCCTGGCGGAGGACGGTACGGTGATTACGGTCCTGCCCGGGCATAATGGAGGTTACTATTATAAGGATCCCTATAGCGGAAGAAAAGTAACAGTCACCAGATCTGAGGAGAAGAAGATCGGTACGGGAGCCTGGACCTTCTACCGGCCCTTCCC
>JBGVCE010000185.1:0-5265 GCA_045226235.1 Anaerobutyricum sp. | reverse complement strand
TGAGACAACAACATCATCAGATACAGCCACCTACAAGGGAGTAGCAAGAAAAACAGGGTTTTTCCTCCTGATGGCAGTGGCAGGCTTCGCGGCATTTTTCCTTCTTCACATGTTTCTGGGAAGAGGGGGAGCCCCGGACATCGTATACAATATCGATAACATCTTTCATTTGAATATGTATGTAACAGAAGCCGCCGTGGCCGGTATGGCACTCGTCATTTCCGTCATCGCCCCGCTTTTCGCATGGTTTTTCCGTTCAGCAATCCCGGTTGTCGGAACGTTTTATGCCCTCTGTGAAGGATACACCATCGGCTTCCTGACCGGTATGCTTGCACCTCAGTATCAGTGGATTAGCGCTGCAGCACTTGTGATCACAATTCTGGTGGTCGGTGCCATGCTTTTCCTCTATGCAAGAAGAATCGTGAAAGTCGGAAAGAAGTTCCGGACGGTTGTTACAGCGACATTCATCACAATGATTCTTGGAGGACTCCTCACAACGATCCTTTACATGATTCCGTTTACCAGAGCATTGATCTCCCCTATTTTAACCTTCATGGGTAACCCGCTGATCGGTCTTGGTTTAACCATCGTATACCTCATCGTTGCATGCCTCTTCCTCCTCGTGGATTTCTCCGTGATCGAAGAGTGCATTGAGAGAGGAATCTCCTCCAGATTTGAATGGATGGCTGCCTTCGGCCTGACATACACCATCATCTACATCTACTTCAGAGTGCTGGATCTGATCCTTCGGATTGTATCCTTAATGGAGAAAAAATAGATAGAAACCAAAAAAACTGCTCAAAAGTCAAGTACTTGCGAGCAGTTTTTTTCATGAGCAAACAAAATAGGTCAGTTGCGGACAACCCCCTTTTGTGATAGAGTAACACTGTGGTTTTCATAACCAGATATCTATTAAAGAAGGGGATTTTTCGTATGAGATTTCCAAAGGCACTGCAGACGCTGAGGTGAATGCGACGGTGGGTCTGGCGGCCGGTCTTGCTTTCTTTGGTATTGCGGGTAGTATCTTAATGCTGGTTGCATATTATGTTGTTCAGGGTATCATGAATCTGGCACAAAGGTTACAAGACGCAGAAATGGTCGAGCGTGGAAATCAGGTTCGTATATATTTGATGATAGCTTATTGTATTCCGATCCTTATACACCTTATATCTACTCTTCTTTCTATAAACACAGATAGTGTTCTCTCAGAAGGGTTAGATCTTTTCGCTTCAGCTGTGTCATTGGTTGTATATGTCATCTACCTTGGATATCTTAGAAAAGCTAAGAAAATGCTGGAAAAGTAATAATTCTAAAACATAGGAAGACAGAGATTTCTTCTGGAAAAAAGATCCCACAGTAGTTAAGTTGAGACTACTATGGGATTTTTTGTTTTTCAGCATTGTTCCCATATCTTACATAAGGTAAAATAGACTAAGAATTAATGACTAAGGAGGAGCAATATGACTTATTCCCGGAAAACGACCTTTCCTATAGTAACATACGGGAATCATGAAGCAGATACTCTGATTATCCAGATGGTAGATGATCATGATCTGGAAGGAATAGAAAATGAAGTCTCTCATATTCGGGAACTATCCGGAGGACAGGATTTCTGCCTGAAGGCGGTTAAAGTAAATCGTTGGAATAGTGACCTGTCTCCCTGGAAGGCCTCGGCCGTTTTCGGAAAGGAAGATTTCGGAGATGGAGCAGTTGACACACTTAATTATATTCTGGAAAATGTACTCCCCGACCGGGAAGACATGAAGAATCAGAGAATAAAAAGAAGGTTTTTGGGGGGATACTCTTTAGCCGGCTTATTTGCCCTCTGGGCAGGCTATCAGACAGACTGTTTTCAGGGGATTGCAGCCGCCTCGCCATCCATATGGTTTCCCCGTTTTACGGAATATATGATGGAGAACGTAATCCATGCCGATGCCGTCTATCTTAGTCTGGGAGACCGGGAGGAGAGAACGAGAAATCCGGTCATGTCCCGGGTGGGAAATGCAATCAGGGAAGCCCATACTTTACTGACTGATTCCGGGATTAACTGTATCCTGGAGTGGAACAAGGGAAACCATTTTAAGAATCCGGATCTGCGGACGGCGAAGGCATTCGCCTGGTTAATGAAAAACTGTAAATAGATTATAATAAGTATGGAGTACAATTATTATGAAAATCTTTGTTAATGCAGCAGCAGAAACCAAGGGTGATGGGTCCAAAGAACGACCCTTCAGGAAGATAAGCCAGGCGGCAGAAATAGCGCAGCCCGGTGACTGTGTAATGGTGGAGCCGGGAATATACCGTGAGTATGTGGATCCGGCTTTTGGCGGGACTGAAGATCAGCGCATTACTTATAGGAGCACAAAAGAAAAGGAAGCCATTATCAGCGGTGCAGAAGTTGTGAAGGGATGGGAGAAGACAGAGAAAGGGATTTGGACAGTGAGGGTTCCCAATCACATCTTTGGCGAATATAATCCTTACACCACATTTGTTTTTGGAGACTGGTATTTTGCCAAAAGTCTTAAGCATACTGGCTGTGTTTATCTGAATGACCATGCTTTATATGAGACGGATATTCTGGAAGAATGTATAGAAGGCGCGGTGTATCCCCACTCCTGGGAGCCGGAAAGATCTGTATATAAGTGGTATACCGAGCAGGACCAGGATAAGGATATGACCATACTCTATGCTAATTTCCAGGGAGCGGATCCTAATGAGGAGAGGGTGGAAATCAATGTCCGCCGGGAATGCTTCATGCCGTCAGAGACGGGAAAGGGATACATTACGGTGAGTGGCTTTAAGATTGAGAAGGCTGCCACAACCTGGGCACCTCCCGCTGCCTACCAGGATGGCATGATTGGTCCTCACTGGAGCAAGGGGTGGATCATAGAGGACTGCGAGATCGTTAACAGCCGGTGTGCCGGAATCAGCCTTGGAAGATACCTGGATCCGGATAATGATAATTATTTTACTTACAGGCAGGTTAAGAGCCCCACACAGATGGAGAGGGATGCGGTCTGCAGGGGACAGTATCACGGCTGGCTCAAAGAGAAAATCGGTAGTCATATCATTCGTCGCTGCGATATCCACCACTGTCAGCAGGGTGGCATCATCGGCCGTATGGGCGGAGTATTCAGCACCATCGAAGAGAATCATATCCATCACATCAACAATATGATGGAGCTAGGCGGCGCAGAGATTGCAGGTATTAAGATGCACGCTGCCATCGATGTGACGATGCGCCGGAACCATATTCATCATTGTACCATGGGTATCTGGTGTGACTGGGAAGCCCAAGGGACAAGAATCACAGGAAATCTCCTGCATGATAATCAGCGCCCGGAAGGTGCACAGCAGCTGAAAGGGGCTATGATGAGTCAGGATATCTTTGTGGAAGTAAGTCATGGACCGACGCTGATCGATAATAATATCCTGCTCTCAGATGTTAGCCTTCGCTTTGCCACCCAGGGTGTCGCTCTGGTACATAACCTGATCTGCGGTGCCTTCACCTGTGTCGGGGAGGGTACAGGTCCCCGCTACACGCCCTACCATATCCCCCATCGTACCGAAGTCATGGGATTTATGACGATTCTTCACGGAGATGACCGTATATACAACAACATCTTTGTGCAGCGGTGGCCTGCGGATGATTTTGTGATTATCTCGGATTCCCGTGATCTGATCGAGAAAGAGAATCGCCGGACCGGCACCTGGGTATTTGACGAGTATCCTGACTATGAGGAATGGATCAGTCAGTTTGATTTCTCGACAAGACCTGATATGGCTGGGCTGGAGAAAGCCCATGAAGGGCATCTGCCTGTCTGGGCAGAGGGCAATGCGTATTTTAATGGTGCCGCCGCCTGGGGTAAGGAGAAAAACGCATTGATTGTGGATGAAAACAGCAAGGTGAATATTGAACTTACAGGAGATGATAAACCCTGTCTTCAGACAAACCTGTATGAACTGCTGGGAGACTTTTCCTGTAATATGGTGGATACCAACATACTTGGGAAAGCCTTTGAGCCGGAGCAGTTATTCGAAGCACCTGATGGGACATCTATTTGCTTTGACCGGGATTATTTCGGAGATCAGCGCACGCAGAAAATACTGCCGGGACCCTTTGCCGCGGACCCGTCAGGGAAAACACTGCTATAACCCGGACTCAGGGGAGGACTATCATGAGAGCACCTGATATAGAAAAATCAACAAAAAAAGATAGAGAAGAAGCGATAAAAAACATGTTTCGATGTATTTCTGACTGTGATTCCTGTGGCCTGTGTAAGATTTTTAAAGGAAGGGACCCGTCTGCGGTTTTTAAGGACTATATAGAAGGAAAGTGCAGCTTCCAGGAAATATCAAGGAAACTATGATTTTGATGTGGAACAGACAGGAGGAGTTTTATGGATAAAGGAATTATCATGTGGGCAGTGTTCCTGATTGTAATTGCCGCAGGGATGCTGGTGAGCCGCAGGATAAAAAAAGAAATCATAGAAGAAGGCATTGAGGCGGATGCTGTTGTAACCCGCATCGTAGACGATGGATCAGTAGATGATATCGATATCAATGTATATGTGAGTTACCTCACGGAGGATGGAACCGAGGTGGAAGGAATCCTCTCTAATCCAAGGTCAGATCTTCAGGAGGGGCAGCAGGTTCATATTAAATACCATCCAAAATATACAGCAAATGCCAGGTTGGTTTAATGATAATATAAGTGGGCAAAATGTTGAGAGTAATGAGGTAAAAAATGGAATTATATCATGGAAGACCGGAGGATACGGAAGGCAGACTGCCCAGGGAAGCACGAACCTATGATTTCCTGGACCGTCTCGGAATTAAATATATGCGTACCGACCATGAGCGGGCGGACAACATGGAGGCATGCAATGAAATTGATGCCGTGCTGGAGGTAATCATATGTAAGAATCTCTTTTTATGTAACCGACAGAAGACGAAATTCTACCTGCTTATGATGCCGGGAGATAAGAAATTCAAAACTAAGGAACTTTCCAGGCAGATTAACTCTGCGAGGCTTTCTTTTGCGGACGCTGAGGCCATGCTTACTTACCTGGATATCGAACCGGGGGCAGTCAGCATCATGGGGCTGATGAATGACAGGGACCATATGGTGCAGCTTCTGATTGATGAAGATGTATTAATGGATGAATACCTTGGCTGCCATCCCTGCGTCTGCACATCCAGCCTAAAGCTAAAGACACGCGATGTGATAGAGAAGTTTCTACCGGCAACCGGGCATACATATCA
>JBGVCE010000184.1:0-2778 GCA_045226235.1 Anaerobutyricum sp. | reverse complement strand
ATTCGATAGGCTTTTTATCTTCCTTGATCTTTTTGACAGTGCAGACATCAGTATAAACTCCCCTGAGTTCAAAATCTTCCTCTGAACAGTACTTGAGGAATGAGCGGATTGCGGTCAGCTTCAGATTTATTGTTTTTGCCGAATAATCTTTGTTCTTTAGCCATGCGACATACTCTTTTACATTGTCCCTTGTAAAGGCCTCAAAGGTAACCCCGTCTTCGGCCAGCGATTTCGATTCTTTAAGGAACGACAGGTACGTCTTAAGTGACTGTTTATAGGCATCCACGGATTTATCTGAAAGATTTCTGACAGCAGGCATGTAATCATGAAGATATGAACGTGCAAGCAGCCAGAAGTCCTTGTCCTTCTTCCTGTTATACTTCATAGCCTTCCACCTCCGGTATCAAGTCTTCAGATGATGCCGTCAGAGAGGAATACTGAGGGAAGTAATCAGGAATCAGATGGATGTAATAGTAGGTGCTCTCTAGCGAGGCATGCCCCATATACCTCATGAGATATGGAAGCATCGCCTGGACATCCCTGCCTTCTTCAGACCAGCGCATGATGTTAGCGCAGGCGAAGTGGTGCCGGAAATCATAAGCCCGAGGCTTGATCCTTCCATCCCTTTTCAACCCGGCTGAAATCCATATGTTGCGGAAGTTCGCCGAAACCGCAGAAGAGGAACAGATTCCTCCGCGACCACCAGGAAAAAAGTATTCCCTTTCAGGAAAACATCGCGAGATGGCAACCTCATATTTCCTTAAATAGTCTGTAAGTTCGGCAGAAATATACAACCGTCGGTCCCTGTGAGATTTGGTGTCCAGGATGTCGATATATCCATCGTCCAGATGGACATCATGGCATTTCAGCTTTCTTGCTTCAGCGCACCTGACACCACAGCAGTAGAGGAATCTGTAGAACGCCGGAAAGACATATGGCCTTCCCTGAAGTTTCACGCGGAGCACATAAGAATCGCACTCCTTGAAGAATTTCGATATCTCATCGCTTGTCATAAGATAAACTTCTGCGTGATAGTGCTGGATGGAGAACCTGTCGTCAAGGACGTAGGCACTGCTGTCTCCGATGCTGCGAAGATACCTCCCAAACTCCCTGATTGGAGGCAGAAAGCTCCTGTCTCGAGTTTCAGATTTTTCTGTGTGCTGGATAACCCAGCCCTCAGCCACCTCCTTTGTAAGAGAACTGTTGTTGCCGTGTTCAAGATTATAGCGGTCGAGCTGCAGCAGATAAACGCGGCTTGTCTCATACTTGATGCCGAGAGCGTTCTTATAACTCAGGAAATCTTTGAGCTTTGGCGCAAGATTGCTTGTAAATTCCCTCATGCGTTCACCTCCTTCGAGATGCCCGTCATGGGGAGCACGCACTCCCTGAGCTTCGCTTCATCGGTTGTGATGTATATATCTGTTGTATCTGTGCTTGAATGCCCAAGAACAGCAGCTACTGTTGATACCGGCACCTCGTTCCGCACCATGACTGATGCGGCGTTATGCCGCAGCATGTGCATCCCGAAGATGCGGCCGTCTCTGCTTATGCCTGCTTTTTCGAATGCCTTTTTAACAATGACATAGCAGGACGAATGCCCGCTTAAAGACCCAAATGGCGCAAGATCCCGCACAAAGAGGTAGTCATTACCTACAGACGGCCTATCTTCATAAAGGTATCTTGCTATAGCGTTCCCGACAGCTACTGTCAGAGGTATGCATACCAGGTTGCCTGTCTTTGACTGCTTGAAAGAGATGGTCTCGCTGTTCCAATCAATGTCTGAAAGCCTGAGGTTTATGAGATCTATAGCCCTTATGCCTGTCGAGAGCCCTAATAAGATGATTGCAGCGTCTCGGTTTGAGACATCCCCTGATTCAATCGTTTCCTTAAGCCTGGACATCTCATCGTCAGTCAACACAGGAATTATCCTCTTGGATCTGTAGGCATGCATGCCATTAATGACTGCAAAAAGATCCTCCCGCTCAATGAAGGTAAAATACAGCCTGAGCCCGCAGAGGACGGCACGCTGCCGGTTCTGCTTTGTAGTTTTCAGATAATCAACCACGGTTGCTGCAGAGACATCGTTAAGATTGGAGATACCGACAAAATCAAGAAACCTGAAGAGGCATAGAGCCTCATACCTATAGAATGACAAGGTGTTGTTGTTAGGATATTTATCCTCAAGGTAGCTGATATAATCCTTGTAGAGCCCGCAAAGCATCTCATTGCCAGGGGCTTCCATACCCCTCTTCATCGGGGATAAGTCGAAGCTGCCGGTGAGACAATAGGAATTTAGTAATCTTGCGAATCTCCCTTGTGAAAAGTAACGCTGTTTGCTAAATTTTCCAGTCTTTTTGCTTATCACATCGTCAGCATAAGCCTGTCCAACATCCGTGCTGTATTCCGAAAAGCCCTTTTCCTTGCAAAAGGCCTTGAACCGGCGGATAACGCCACGATAGTTGAACAGAGTGCTCTCATTGAAACCGGCTTCGGCGAGTGCTTCCAACAGAAGTTTACATAAGTTGTCAATGTTCATATGAAGTACCTCCTTGTTGTGAAAGTTTATTAAGGTACTTCAATTGTACAGAATACTATGCCGAAAAAATCGAATAAATAATTTTGTGTAAAGGGCTTATCATGAACTTCGGCATAGTTTTTTCTTCGGCATAGTCCGAATTATCCTGAATTTGGTATAATAGTGATCAAGGATCACAGTACACTTCAAAAGCTTTTGTGGAGTATTGTGAATCCGTAAATGTAATGCAGAGTATGAGCAAA
>JBGVCE010000183.1:0-4439 GCA_045226235.1 Anaerobutyricum sp. | reverse complement strand
TCTGTTCTTGTAAGATCACGTTCTGTTTCACAAAGTTTTCGTTCTGACTGGTTAATCGATCGACTTGTTCGACTAATTCCCTGATCCGTCTCCTGTCCTTCTCTAATTCTTGCTTCAAGGAATGATTCTGTTTCCTCAATGCTTCGTTTTCCTTCTGCTGTTCTAACAGCAGCCTGTCGTCTGCGTCGAGAAGGTCCAGCAAGGCTTCTTCCCTCTTCATCAATTCCAAGATGTCTTTTAATTCGTCCATAGATCTCCCTCGCTTTCTCCATAATACCCTGGTAGAGTTCTTCCACTTTCTGTCGGATCTCCAGCCTCAGCTGGTTGCGCTCCTTTACACCCCGATTGTACTCAGCACGTTCCGAGACGAGTCCCTTATGTTCCATCTGCCTGGCGGCATAGCCCTCATGGATGGTCGGCTCCAGGTCAAGGCCTTGCCGCTTAAAACTTCGGTGATCAATTTGATGGTCAGGTTTCAGGTAGCGATTACAAAGGTCAGCCCAGGCCTTCCGCCAAATCTCGACATTCTCTGTTTTGTTCCAGTCATTAGAAGGCACCGACGTCCTCTCCCAGAGTTTCTCCGTCCCTTTCCCTTTTCGAATCCGTACCTTCTGTAATCCGGTCTTCGGATCAATCAGTGGAATCTTGTTCCCATCTTCATCCAGTTTGTAGGTGGACCTTTCCTTTTTGCTCCAGGAACCGTCTGGATCAAACCCTCTGGTGGTCAGCATGATGTGAGCATGGGGATTGCCGTCTCCCTTATCATGGATGGCCACATCGGCGCACATCCCTCTGTCCACGAATTGATCCTTTACATATTTACCAAGGACCTGAATCTGAAGGTTGCAATCGAACTCGTTGGGCAGTGCTACCACAATCATCCTGGCAAGCCTGGCATCAGACCGTTTTTCAATCTTCTGTACAGCATTCCAAAGGATTTCCCTGTCCTGATATTTTTCCGGTGCATGTTCCGGAAGAAAAATGTGTCGGAATACAACTTCCTTTTTCTTCCTGTAGTTATAGCTTAGGCCGGTCTCATAACTCCGGAGCCTGGTTCCAGAGATGTAGGCTGCGGAAGCGACAGCCGATCTGCCGTCAGCCCGGCCTATGTTTTTCAGGCTCATATGATATATCGCCATATAATATCCTCCATAGCCTGAAACCGACAGGTCCAAGGGAAATCGGAATCCCCTGGCCCTCGGAGAGCGCGCTTACGTTAGGTGGGACTCCGCCCACCTGTAAGTGCGCCCTTAGGAGTTCTTAACAGTCCTCCCGGGATGGGAAAAGGTTTATTCCCTGTCTGTTGCATTCTCCTTTCCCGAAGGTTCTCGCCGGTTCATAGCTTTTGTGAAATAGTGTCCGTTTCGTTCCTGCATCCTGAGGAAGGAAAGAAGGCGACGGTCATCGCCTTCCTCGAAATCTCTTCCCAGCACGGATCGGATCACGCCTCCCATTACGATCTTATTGTGGGCATCCAGTTGTCTCAGTTTCTTTTTGTTTTCTGCCTGCAGCCTCCTATCTGAAGCTCTGATCCGCATGACAGACTGCTCCAGCCTCTTCATGCTTTTCTCCTGTCTTGCTATTTCCTGCTCCTGTCTTTCTTCTTTGGTCATAAGCTCCTCCTTCCATATTACCTATTAACATATCTCTTGACAGCTGGTAGAGATAAATGGATACATTCCCATTTATCACCACCAGTGTCACCATCGCTTTAGTGAGGACACTCTCTCAGACTTTGTCGCTGTTTCTCTACTAAAGCCTCTTCTAATTTTTCGTAATCATAATCTCTCTGATCAAAATTATGAAAACTGTTTTTTCGAGTGTTACCTGCTCTCTTATATGTTATTCCTGACTTTTTCCCAGCGATGGCTTTCATGATATCCCTATCTCTATCTATTTCCTTATCCCTGTCTATATCCCTATCACTATCTGCATCTTTGGGATTACTTTGCATAAGGTCGGTCACCACCGGTTTTTCCCGATTCCCTTCGTATGCGCTCGCATCCGCTCGGACACCTTCGTTTGAAGCATTCTCCTGTTTCCAGCGTTTTTTGGAATTCTCCCGGTTCTTTTTACAGGTTGCTTCATATTTTTCGGCATCCCTGTCTATCGCTGTCTTAAGTACAAGGAATACAACCGACATTAGCCGGTTATCCCCATAGTCAGGAACTATATTTTGGCTTCCATACCGGAACAGGTCTTTAAATATTCTTCCTGCTTCCTCGTCTTTCAGCTTATCGATGACCTCCTGCTGGTCATAGTAGATCAAGAAACTCTTTTTCTTAGTCATGCACATCCCCCCTTTCGTGCCCGGCACCGAAGACCCTCTGCTGGAAATAAGTTTCGCTGACACGTCCCCTTACCGTCAGGTAGCCTTTCCTGGCCAGTTCCTCATTGAGCTGCCTTATGATCTGATATGCTTTTGTTTCTCCGATCTGAAGGATCTCCGATACTTCCTTTGCCCTTAACATCCGGTTCATGAAATCCCCCCTTTTCCTCCTTGTTTACCATGCCCGCCCGCATGATTTATGATTATGTTCTGCTCGCAACTTTCAGTTTTTGGTTATCCCTATTTTTCTCTTTGTCGTTTTCCCTGTTCATTTTCTTAACTTTTCCTCCTTCTGACTTAAGTTTAAACTTAATTTACCACAGAGTTTAAGTTAAGTCAATACTTTATTTTAAAGTTTTTATTTACAAATAATAAGTTTTGTGTTATTATACTTAAGAAGGGAGGTTATTAATGAGATGAAATCTATGAAAATCGGCGATAGGATAAAACTTATTCGGAAAGAAAGGAATATGACACAGAAAGATCTGGCTGCTATTTTAAAGGTGTCGCCTGCTGCCATAAGCCAGTTTGAGAAAGCAGAGGTACTAAGGAGTTCAACTCTTGAAAAACTGTCATATGGCCTGAATGTACCGGTTTCTTTCCTATTGGATCAGATCATTGAGACCGAAGAAGTCCCGGAGGGTTTAGAAAAAATAGCACAAACAATCAATCAGGATACTTACGAATATGCTGAATTGGCAAGCCAGGGAAAGGCCGAACCGATTAATCCCGGCCATATCATGGTATCCACATATATCGCTGTAGAAGATATCGAGATGTTACAGCTCCTTAATCAGCTGCTTCCCGAAAACAAGGAAAAAGCTATCGATTATATCCGGTATTTATTGGATAGACAAGAAAACTGATAATTGAGTTTACTATCTCTCCTATAACTCCATGCCCGCCCGCTGATCGAGTTAAAAGGAGGAGATTGAATGGCAGTATATAAAGATGAGAAGACCGGTAAATGGTATTGCAAGTTTTACTATCATGACCATACCGGCAAACGTAAGCAAAAGATGAAAAGGGGGTTCGCCTTACAAAGAGACGCAAAGAAGTGGGAATCCGATTTCCTGGCAAAAATGGAGGGAAGCCCGGAGATGCCTTTCAGTGAACTGGCAGAACTGTATCTTGAGGACAAAAAGAACCACGCCAAAGTGACCACCTATGTTTCTATACGGAACCGGGTCAACAACTGGCTGGTGCCGGCTTTCAAAGACCGTCCGGTCAACCAGATCACAGCGGCAGAGATTCGTAACTGGCAGGGGACACTGAAACAGGCAAAGACCCGGAATGGAAACCCTTTGTCTACCGGATATATGCAGGTGATCGTCATGGAACTGTCCGGCATTTTCAACTACGGAGTCCGCTATTACAAGCTTCCAGCTAACCCCTGCAAAGTAGCCGGGAATCTGGTAGGGAAAAAGAACAAGAGTGTGGCCTTCTGGACAGAGGAACAGTTCCAGGCCTTTATCCGTACATTTGACAAGGAAGATCCTTATTATACGATGTTTATGATCCTTTACTATACGGGGATGCGGAAAGGGGAACTGCAGGCACTCACACCTGCGGACATTAACCTTAAAGAAGGGACCATCTCCATCACAAAGACCTTTAAGATTGTTGACGGAGAACGATGTATTCTTCCCCCAAAGACACCAAAGTCAAACCGCACCGTGACCATTCCGCTATTTCTGTGTGATATCATTCGGGATTTTGAATCCAGGATTTACGGGATGAAGAATGATGACATGATCTTCTGTTACGGACGATCCACCTACGCCCCCAGATTAGACAAACACGCTAAGCTGGCAGGAATACCCAGGATTAGGGTTCATGACCTCCGACACAGCCATGCGTCCCTGCTGATCGACCTTGGATTCTCAGCAACTTTGGTAGCAGAAAGACTTGGACATGAAAATGTGAGTACTACATTGGACATCTACAGCCACCTGTTTCCCTCAAAACGTAAGCGCCTAATGATAAGGCGGGTTCCCCAGGTGGCCTGATCATGCCATAATTATAGAGTGCGAGCATTTCACTGCAGCTTTTCGCTAGAAATGATAGAAATGCGAGTATTTCACTATAAGTTCAGGAGGTCCACTATTCA
>JBGVCE010000182.1:0-3855 GCA_045226235.1 Anaerobutyricum sp. | reverse complement strand
GGGAAGAAAGCATCGGAACCGAGGGTAACATTTTCCAGTGTGGAAAGCCAGGCTTTCTTCTCTTCTCTGGTAAATACTGCCGGTTTCTCGGTAAAGATATTTTCCCAGGTACCGTCTGCCAGAACGTCCTCATACTCGTCTCCCATATAGACGTCGATGGCATTGTCACGTTCTGCGCGGCGGATCTCCTCCTTAAAAGGAAGATTCATAACCTGAGGAGACTGGCGGAGCCACCAGTTATCCGCTTTCTGACCTGCAAGTCTGGTACAGTGGATGCGGGACTGCTGTCCTGCGCCGATACCGATTGCCTGTCCGTCTTTCACGTAGCATACGGAATTGGACTGGGTATATTTTAAGGTGATCATGGCGATGGCCAGGTCAATCTTCGCGGAATCCGGAAGATCCTTGTTCTCTGTCACGATGTTGGAGAAGAATTCATCATTGATGTTCAGTTCATTTCTTCCCTGCTCGAAGGTAATGCCAAATACCTGCTTGCGCTCCAGGGCAGCGGGAACATAGGAGGGATCGATCTCGATCACATTATAATTTCCGTTTTTCTTGCTTTTTAAGATTTCCAGGGCTTCCGGTTCATATCCGGGGGCAATTACACCATCGGAAACTTCCCTTTTGATCATATTTGCGGTTGGCACGTCACATACATCAGATAAGGACACGAAATCACCGTAGGAAGACATGCGGTCTGCTCCTCTTGCGCGGGCATAGGCACAAGCCAGCGGGGAAAGTTCTCCCAGGTCATCCACCCAGTAAATCTTAGCCAGGGTATCGGTAAGAGGAAGTCCCACTGCAGCTCCTGCCGGGGAAACGTGTTTGAAGGATGTGGCTGCCGGAAGACCGGTAGCTCTCTTTAATTCGCTTACCAGCTGCCATCCGTTGAAAGCATCCATAAAATTAATATAACCGGGCTTTCCGTTTAACACTTTAATAGGAAGTTCTCCTTCTTCCATAAAGATGCGGGAAGGTTTCTGGTTAGGGTTACATCCGTATTTTAAAGCAAGTTCTTTCATTTGATTCTTATACCTCCTGAATCCTGTTCTTACTGGTTCTTATTAATAATCTTGGTCTCATAGTTTCCGCTGGCGATATCAATATAACGCACGAAAAGAGACACTTTGTTGTCTTCATTCAGACTATCCCACAACATGGAAGCAAACTCTTCCATATCATCCGGGATGGCGATGCGTTTAGGCTCTCCCTCGAAGCTGGGCAGAGGATTGCCGTCATGCAGGTAGGTAGAGATAAAACGTCCCTCTCCGGCCTTGGGATTCTCATAGGCAAAGGTATAGCGGGCGCAGCCGGAAGGATCCCCATCGTTGCTCTTTAAGATAGAGATGGCATAATTGTAGATTCCCTTCTCCACGTGCATGATCCCTGAGATCCTTGGTGTGAAATTAGGGCCGTCAGGCTCAAACTCCCTGCTTCTTAATGACTGTTCAAAGGTAAGCTGTCTGTCCATTCCTTCGTAGATGGTATCTGTCTGGTCCCCGTTTGTCACGATGGTCTTATTACCCAGAACACGGACCGGCGCATAGATGATCAGGCTGGGATCTTCCATCTTAGAGGGATCAAATGCCTCTGTACGGATTCCTTCTCCCTCTTCCACGAACACACGGTTACGGCTGTTGGTACTTCTTCCCATGATAAAATATGCAGTGACAGCCTTGGTGCCATCTGCAGACTTACCGATGATAATTCCTCTTCCGGGATAGGAATTTTCTCTTAATTCTTTCTCGATTGAAATCATTTCCATGAGGATAACCTCCTTAAATTATAATACATGCATTCTATTACCCAGTTATCATTCAAAACCCCCAAGATGTCCGGGGGCATCTATTTCTGAGTATACAATACTCTAAAATGAAAAACAATGCACAGAATGACAGGAAATTCATTGTGAATATGTGGGCTTATTAGGAATAATCGTGAATCTTTTTATTATTTTTCCGTTTTCCGGCAACTTGTGATACACTAATCCTGATAACGAATTTGTTCAGGAAGGAGTATTCTTATGATAGAAGTAGAAGTAAAGCTTCCCTTGTTCCGACGTTCTGCCACAGAGAGGAAGCTCAGGGAACTGGGTTTTGAGGCGGAAGATCTGATCAGGGAATCCGATATGTACTACAACAGTAAGTCCCGTGATTTCATGAAGACAGCTGAAGCGCTCCGCATCCGTCATAGTGATAATATGACCCGGCTGACTTCCGGATGTATTCTGACCTACAAGGGACCCAAGATGGATACCGTATCTATGACCCGTAAGGAACTGGAGACCGAGATCGGATCCAGGGAGAACTGTGAAGCCATACTGGATTGTCTGGGTTTCTCCCCTTTCTTTCCGGTGAATAAACTAAGACAGTATTACCGTAAAGATATGGTTGAGGCATGTGTGGATCAGGTGGAGGGCCTTGGATCTTTTCTTGAACTGGAAATCCTGGTGGAGGATGAATCCAAAAGGGAAGATGCCCTAAAAAAAATCGAGACCATATTACATGATCTCGATCTCTCCTTATCAGAATCCACGACTCTTTCTTATCTGTGTATGCTCTTGAAAAAGGACGGTATCCTTCCTTGAGGCTTAGCTTAATGCTGCAGTAACCAGGGACATCTTATAAACTTCGTCTGCGTTACAGCCACGGCTCAGGTCATTGATCTGTGCGTTTAATCCCTGAAGGATCGGGCCGATGGCTTCATATCCGCCCAGGCGGGCTGCAATCTTATATCCGATGTTACCGGAAGTGATATCCGGGAAGATAAAGGTGTTTGCCTTGCCGGCCACTTCGGAATCAGGGCATTTTAATTCAGCTACCACCGGGGATACTGCAGCATCAAACTGAAGTTCTCCCTCGATCTTAAGTTCCGGATGCTGTTCTCTGATCTTTGCAGTGGCATTAACCATCTTTGTGACGTCTTCACCCTTGGCGGATCCCATTGTGGAATAGCAAAGCATGGCTATCCTTGCATCGATCCCGAAAGTTGCTGCTGTTTTTGCAGTTTCTACAGCAATCTCTACCAGATCGTCCTCTGTCGGATCAATGTTGATGGCACAATCAGCAAAGGCAAGTTTAGCATCTTCTTTTACAAGAATAAAGCTTGAGCTTACCAGACTGTTGCCCGGTTTTGTCTTGATCAGCTGTAAAGCCGGGCGTACGGTGTCTGCTGTGGAGTAGGTCGCTCCGCCTAAGAGGCAGTCAGCCTTGCCCATCTTAACCAACATGGTTCCGAAATAGTTACTCTTGCTAAGAGCGGCACGAACCTGTTCTTCTGTCATTTTACCCTTACGAAGAGCCACCATCTCTGCCACCATCTCATCAATCTCTTCATAATCTTCAGGATCAATAATCTGGCACTTGGAGATATCAAATCCTCTCTCTGCTGCCACGGATTTCACCTCATCCACTTTACCCAGAAGAATGATGTTCATGGCTCCCACAGCAGTCAACTTTGCAGCTGCCTCCAGAATACGGGGGTCTGATCCCTCGGTATAGACCAGCGTGCGGTTAGTGCCTCTTAATTGCTGAACAAATTTTTTAAACAACATAATAATTTCCTCCTACTTAAAAATATATTTTTATAAATCAATATTTTTCTTGTACCTGTACTGGGTATCTTCCCTCGTTAAGACTCCATCTTTCCAGTCACCGCTTAAGTATACGGTCCAGTCCTGATCTTCAGACTGTTTGATCAGGGCATATCCGTTCTTTACCTTACCCTCCGCAAAGGAGGCGTCGCACAGCTTCTTTCCGTCAAAACGGTATACCCGGTAGATATCATCCGTCCATTCAAAGGCTACCTGTCCATTTGGATAACGGTTCTTATAACCCAGACGGAAACGCTTTC
>JBGVCE010000181.1:0-9425 GCA_045226235.1 Anaerobutyricum sp. | reverse complement strand
TGCCAGGATGCGGGAGTACCTGTACACCCTGACCCACAGCCCGGAATACGATACCGTAATCCTGGAAACCGGTGACGGGATGACGATCAGCGTAAAGCTATAAAGGATAACTACTATGAGAAATACAGAATTACTGATCCCTGCCAGCAGTCTGGAGGTTCTGAAAACCGCAGTACTCTACGGGGCGGACGCCGTCTACATCGGTGGAGAGATGTACGGCCTGCGTGCCAAGGCTAAAAATTTCTCCAGACAGGACATGGCGGAGGGGATTGCCTACGCTCATGCCCACGGAGTCAAGGTTTATGTCACGGCAAATATAGTGGCTCATAATGATGACCTGGCCGGGGTGGAGGCATATTTTCAAGAATTAAAGGAATTAAAGGCGGACGCCCTGATTATTTCCGATCCGGGTGTATTTGCCATCGCAAGGAGAGTATGTCCCGAGATTCAGGTCCATATCAGCACCCAGGCCAACAGTTCCAATTACGGAACCTACCGTTTCTGGCATGACCTGGGGGCTTCCCGTGTGGTGGCCGCCAGGGAACTGACCCTGGAAGAGCTGAAGGAGATCCGGGCAAATATACCAGAGGATATGGAGATTGAGGCATTCATTCACGGAGCCATGTGCATCTCACATTCCGGACGCTGCCTGCTTAGCTCTTACTTTACCGGGCGAAGCGCCAACCTGGGAGAATGTACCCACCCCTGCCGCTGGAAATATTATGTGGTGGAAGAGAGCCGCCCCGGGGAATACCTTCCCGTGGAGGAGAATGACAGGGGAACCTTCATCTTTAATTCCAAAGACTTATGCATGATCGAGCATATCCCGGATGTGATCGATGCCGGGATCGACAGCCTTAAGATTGAGGGACGTATGAAGACAGCCCTCTATGTGGCAGCCGTGGCCAGAACCTACCGGAAGGCCATCGACGATTACAAGATCTCCAGGGAGGAATTCGAGAGCCATCTGGATTACTACCGCAGTGAGATCGCCAAATGTACTTACCGCCAGTTTACCACCGGCTTCTTCTACGGTAAGACCGGGCCCGATGCCCAGATCTATGACGAGAGTACCTACGTGAAGGAGTACACCTACATCGGCATCGTTCAGAAGACGGACGAGAGAGGCTGCTGTATGCTCTACCAGAAGAACAAGTTCTCGGTAGGTGAGGAGATCGAGGTCATGATCCCGGACGGAAGCAACCGGATCTGCCGGGTTAAGGCCATCTATGATGCGGAAGGAAATCCCATGGAATCCGCCCCGCATCCCAAGCAGGAGATCTGGGTGGACCTGGGTGAAAGCTTCCCTGCAGGCTATCTGCTTCGGCGTAAAGCTGACTAGATATACAGATTTAAATATTTAAGGTTGAAATGTAGTAGTATTTATTATAAAATAATAGAAGTTAATGAACAGATAACAAGGAGGAGTAAGATATGATTTCTGCGGGTGATTTTAGAAATGGTTTAACTGTAGAGATTGATGGAAATGTGTGTCAGATCGTAGAATTCCAGCATGTAAAACCTGGAAAGGGCGCAGCTTTCGTAAGAACAAAATATAAAAACGTTATAACAGGCAGTGTGGTTGAGAAATCTTTCCGCCCGACAGAGAAGTTCCCACCGGCTCATATTGAGAGAAAGAACTATCAGTATCTTTATAATGACGGGGATCTCTATAATTTCATGGATGAGGAGACTTATGACCAGCTGGCTCTGGCACCGGATGTAATCGGTGACTCCCTCAAGTTTGTTCGTGAGAATGATGTGGTTACCATGGTATCATGGAATGGAAACATCTTCGCAGTAGAGCCGCCTATGTTCGTAGAGCTGGAAGTAACAGAGTGCGAACCAGGTGAGAAGGGCAACACAGCCACAGGTGCTACGAAGCCCTGTACCGTTGAGACAGGTGCGGTTGTTTATGTACCGCTGTTCGTAAATCTCGGAGATAAACTGAAGATCGATACCAGAACCGGCGAGTACTTATCCAGAGTGTAATTGCAGTGCAGTAACATCTTAAGACTTGGCAAAAAGGCGGAAATCATTAATGCATTTCCGCCTTTCATATTGCGACGAATTGTGATAGAGTATAGCCGATAGAAAAACCATACATTATAGAATAGGAGAATACCAATGAAAAAAGGAGTTACGTATATCCTGTTGCTGGCATTAGTGATCGTTTTGGGCGTCGGAGTCTTCTCCGTGGCAAAACGACTGGTAGGAACAGGAACTAAGACAGAGGAGACAGCCTCAAAGACAAAGAAAAAGGATTCGGATACCAAGGCACCGGAGGCTACCACGGAGAAGAAGGTGGACAACAGTGTACCTATGACCGGCCTGAAAGTGACAGCCCCCCAGGGATACCTGCGTGTGGGAAACAGCATGAAGCTTAAGATCGAAACCGAGCCGGCGGACGCCACCAACACGGAGCTGGAATGGACCTGTTCCAGAGATGGATCCGTAACCGTGACAGAAGACGGGGAACTGACACCGAATCCGGGCAGTGAGAAGAACACAGTCACTGTGACTGCCAAGGCTACTGACGGGTCAGATCTGACTCAGTCCTTCGAACTCCGTATCCTGCCGGCCATCGACCCATCCAAACCAATGGTTGCTATTACCTTTGATGACGGCCCTTACCCGGAAACCACCAATGTGATGCTGGATGCCCTGGAAGAAAACTATGCCCTGGCAACCTTCTTCTGTCTGGGGAAAAATGTAGGTTATTATCCGGACGTGGTGAAGAGAGAGCTTGAGCTGGGCATGGAAGTGGGAACTCACACCTATTCCCACGTACAGTTGAACACCTTAGGCGCAGATGCCCTGGACAGCGAGATTAAGAAAGCCCTGCAGGCCCACGAGGATGCGGTGGGTGTGAAGCCTAAACTCATGCGTCCGCCTTACGGAGCATTTAATAAGGAGGTCCTGAAAGCAGTAGGCGCCTATGGTCTGTGTTGTATGAACTGGTCCCTGGATACGGAAGACTGGAAGACAAAGAATGCCGATGCCACCTATAAGATGGTTATGACTGCCACAGACGGGGATGTGATCTTACTTCACGATATCCACCAGTACAATGTGGAAGCAGTACAGCGCTTTGTGCCGGACCTGATGGCAGCCGGATTCCAGCTGGTGACGGTGCCGGAGTTATATGAGAACAGAGGGGAGACTCTGGATCCCGGAACCGTTCATTTCCGTACGGATCCCACAACAGAGTCCACTGAGGAGACAACAGCAGCTTCCTCGGAAGACGGAGCAACGCAAGCAGGAGCAGCAGAAACCGGAACAACGGTTGGAGAATAAGCCTGATACATACCGGAGAGATTTTTACAGAATCTCTCCGGTTTACGTATGTTAAGGCCTGACAGGAGGAAGCATGGGAGAAAAGAAGGACCGGAAGAAGGAAGAAGCCAATTACCATAATGACTACAGCCCCCGTTATCAGCCTCCCTACGATATCTATGACAAGGCCAGAAACCATATGAGGGGACTGAAAAAAGGGCAGAAAGAAGAGAAGAAAGAAAACCAGATACCATAAAATAGAGAAAAATTAAGAAAAAAAGAGAAAAAAAGAGAAAAATTAATATAATTAAAGATATATGGTGATATATGGTTTTTTGTCATTTGCATTTACCATGTAAAAAACATATTATATTTAAAGTAATTAGCACTCGGATTAAATGAGTGCTAACAGAGAGTGAATGATAAGACAATCAGGAGGTATATATTATGAAATTAGTTCCTTTAGCAGACAGAGTTGTATTAAAACAGCTTGAGGCAGAAACCAAGACAGAATCCGGTATTATCCTTACCAGTTCTGCCCAGGAGAAACCCCAGGAAGCAGAAGTAGTGGCAGTAGGACCCGGTACCGATAAAGTAAAGATGGAAGTCAGCGTGGGTCAGAAGGTAATCTATTCCAAGTATTCCGGAACCAATGTTAAGATCGGAAATGAAGAGTACATTATCGTGAAACAGGCAGATATCCTGGCAGTTGTTGAATAAGACAGAGTTAAGACCAATTAAGATACAGGAGGCAGATTATTATGGCAAAAGAGATTAAATATGGCGTAGAAGCCAGAAAAGCATTAGAATCCGGTGTAAACCAGCTGGCAGACACCGTTCGCGTTACATTAGGACCAAAGGGACGTAACGTAGTACTTTCCAAGAGCTACGGAACTCCCCTCATCACCAATGACGGTGTGACCATCGCTAAAGATATCGAGCTGGAAGACGCTTTCGAAAACATGGGCGCACAGATCGTAAAAGAAGTTGCCACCAAGACAAATGATGTGGCAGGTGACGGTACCACAACCGCAACCGTACTGGCACAGGCTATGATCAGTGCAGGTATGAAGAACCTTGCTGCAGGGGCTAACCCCATCATCTTAAGAAAAGGAATGAAAAAGGCAACAGACGCAGCAGTAAAAGCCATCGGCGAGATGAGCCAGGCAGTAAGCGGCAGCGAGCAGATTGCTAAAGTTGCAGCTATCTCCGCAGGGGATGAAGAAGTAGGTAAACTGGTAGCAGAAGCTATGGAGAAGGTTTCCAAAGACGGCGTTATCACCATCGAAGAATCCAAGACTATGCTCACTGAGCTTGACCTGGTAGAAGGTATGCAGTTCGACCGTGGATACATTTCCGCTTATATGGCTACCGATATGGAGAAAATGGTGGCTGAGATCGATAATCCTTATATCCTGATCACAGATAAGAAGATCAGCAACATCCAGGAGATCCTTCCGATCCTTGAGCAGATCGTACAGAGTGGTGCAAAACTCCTTATCATCGCTGAGGATATCGAAGGGGAAGCCCTCACCACATTAATCGTGAATAAATTAAGAGGAACTTTCTCTGTTGTAGGTGTTAAGGCTCCCGGTTACGGTGACCGCAGAAAAGCCATGCTGGAAGATATCGCCATCCTTACAGGCGGTACTGTAATCTCCGAAGAAGTAGGCATCGATCTTAAGGATGCTACCATGGATATGCTTGGCCGTGCCAAATCCGTGAAGGTAGAAAAAGAGAACACGGTTATCGTTGACGGAGCAGGTGCCAAGGACAGAATCGAGGCAAGACTGGCACAGATCAAAGGACAGATCGCAGTGACAACCTCTGAGTTCGATAAAGAAAAATTACAGGAAAGATTCGCTAAACTCTCCGGTGGTGTTGCAGTAATCCGTGTTGGTGCAGCAACAGAAACCGAGATGAAAGAAGCCAAACTTCGTCTTGAGGATGCTCTGGCAGCTACAAAAGCAGCTGTGGAAGAAGGCGTTATCGCAGGTGGCGGTTCCGCATATATCCATGCAGCCAAGAAGGTAAAAGAGATGGCAGCTGAGTTATCCGGCGACGAGAAGACAGGTGCCGAGATCGTGCTCAAAGCTCTTGAAGCTCCTTTATACCACATCGCAGCAAATGCAGGTCTGGAAGGATCTGTCATCATCAATAAGGTAGAAGAGAGCGAAGCAGGCGTTGGATTCGACGTGCTGGAAGAGAAATACTGTGACATGATCCAGGCCGGTATCATCGATCCTACCAAGGTTAGCAGAAGCGCACTGCAGAATGCTACCAGCGTAGCTTCCACACTTCTTACCACTGAGTCCGTTGTGGCTGAGATCAAAGAAGATCTTCCTCCAATGCCGGCAGGCGGCGGAATGGGAATGATGTAATTTAGTACATTGAAATTCACAAGAAGGATATCTACATACAGGTATCCTTCTTTTGTTATACTTATGCCTTTATCAGCTGTAAAAGAACCTGAAATTCCCCGACTGGCCGAAGGTTGCGTTTATAAAGCAAAATTGATACAATATAATTCAGAAATTATCAAAACGATTCCGAGGAGGAGAAAGATGATCGTAAAACAGGTTACCGTAATCGTTGAGAATAAAGAAGGAAAATTAAAAGAAGTGATGGATATCATCAGCGGCCAGGGGATTAATGTACATGCACTCAGTATGGCAGACACCGTGACCAGACTGATCGTTGACGATCCCGAAGGGGTAAAAGAACTCCTGGAAGACCAGGGCTATGAGGTACATCTGACGGAGGTCATCTCCGTGAAGGTACCTTCCAGACCCGGTTCCATAATCGACATGCTGCACAGAATCACGGAAGCCAGGATCAATCTGGAGTACATGTACGCTTACGCATCCGGCAACGGCATGGTATTTCTACCCTCCGATGTGAAGAAAACCGATGAGATCCTGAAAGACTGGGAAGAGTAATCTATGAGAAAAATTCAAATCTGTCTGACCCTGTTGGTCCTGCTGATTGCCTGCGCTGCCTGTACCCCCAGTGCATTTTCTGAGAGCGCTGCAGCCACCAGGGATGATATTCCCATGATCCATAACATGGATGAATTGAAGGAATATGTAGAAGAACAGCTCCAGTTCGGGTCAAATGAGTTTTCCTTCTCCACCAAAGACCTGGATATGGATGATATCCAGGATATTAACAGCCTTCTCCACGGCTACTATGGAGATGTAATAAAGTGCAAATCAGAAGGGACCATCCTGTCCTCTACAGTGAACATGACCCTGTACTGCAAGCTGTCCGATAATTATTATGTGGAGAGAAATTATTACAAGGGAGAAGAAATCCCCGAGGATAATAAGGAAGCCCGTAAGCTGGCTGAAGTTTGTAAGAGGATCCTGAAAAAGATGAACAACCAGATTGGCAGCAAGGCCTCCGATTATGAGAAAGAACTGTGGATCCATAATTATATCGTCACCCACACCGCATATGGTTACTCAGAAGGGGAAGACACCCAGTCAGCAAACAGCCAGGCCCACGAGAGCTATGGTGCCCTGGTCTCCCACAAAGCGGTATGCAACGGTTACTCATTTGCCATGAAACTTCTCTGCAACCTGGCAGGCTTAGACTGCAGGATTATAACCGGGCAGGGAAATGAGGAGAACCATGCATGGAATCTGGTGAAGCTGGATGGTGAGTGGTACCATGTGGACGTAACCTGGGACGACCCTTCCCCGGATAAAGAGGGGCGAATCATCTATACCTATTTTAACATCAATGACGACCGGGCCTCACTGGGGCATAGCTGGAATACCAACAGATATCCGCAAGCCACCTGCATGGATGATAACTACTACATCAAAAATGATCTCTACTGCAAGGATTACGATGAATTCAAAGAAAAATGTATTCAGATTCTTCAGGAGAAAGACCGAAATCAGATTCAGCTCATGGTGGGAGATTACGACGGCGGAATCTATTCCGAAATGAACATGGAATTCCTCTTTGATTATTCCGACGCCCGTTCCTTTAACTACCAGAGTCTGGGAGAGATCCCATATATGACCCTGTTGATCAACCTGAATCACTAGCAACCATTGCCAATACATGGAGAGTTGATAAAATATGACAAAAGAACAATTTTTAACGGAACTGGAAGAATGTCTGGTGGAAGAAATCCCTCAGGCCGAATTACTGGATACTTTAAATTATTACCGTGATTATTTCAGGGAAGAAGAACTCAGGGGAAAAACGGAGGAAGAAATCCTGACATCCCTTGGAAGTCCAAGACTCATCGCCCATTCCATCCAGGATGCCCATGAGGATGCCGTCACCGGCACCACGGAAGGCTACTATGATGCGGAAGACGAAACCTTCAGGAGGGAAGGAGAAGTGACCCCCTCCGATAAGATGAAGGTCCTGGCCGGAAATGCAAAAACTTTTGCTATCGTACTGGCCGTCATTGTCGTGTCATTTTTCCTGATCAGGGCACTCTTCCCGATTATCCTTGTCGGTATCATTGCCATGTGGATCTATAACATGTTCCGCAGCTAAGAAAATCGCCCGACAAAACGATTGACAAAAGATACCGTTTATAATATAATAGCATTCGTTGAGTGATGTGGGTCTGCCCTATGATCATCACTCATTTTTGGCGGGATAGCTCAGTTGGCTAGAGCATACGGTTCATACCCGTAGTGTCGCTGGTTCGAATCCAGTTCCCGCTACTTACCGATAACCGTAGATAATATATATCTGCGGTTTTTTTTCTACCAAAAACAATACCAGGAGGGACAGATTAGATGAGAATAGGTAACGGTTACGATGTACACCGGCTGGTGGAAGACAGAAAGCTGATCCTGGGGGGAGTTGAAGTTCCCTACGAGAAGGGGCTGCTAGGGCATTCCGATGCAGATGTTCTCCTCCATGCCGTTATGGACGCTTTACTGGGGGCAGCGGCTCTGGGGGACATCGGCAAGCATTTCCCGGATACAGACCCCGCCTATAAAGGGGCCAACAGCATGGAACTCCTGGCTCATGTTAAAAAACTGATCGAGGAGCAGTCCTATTTTATCGAGAATATCGATTGTACCATTATCGCTCAGAGACCCAAACTGGCATCCTACATACCTGCCATGAAGAACAACATCGCCAAAACTTTGGGGATACAGCCAGGACAGGTAAATGTAAAGGCAACCACAGAAGAAGGGCTGGGATTCACGGGGGAAGGACTTGGCATCGCTGCCAGTGCAGTCTGCCTCCTGTCTGAGATCCAGAACTATGTAGGTGCCGATGTTATGATGCAGGGTAGAAACTGCGAAGATTGTGAAGGATGCAGACACTGAGAGGGAGACAATAACACAGGAGGGAAAAGAAATGCAATTATATAACACCATGACCAACCGCAAAGAAGAGTTTGTACCCGTTCATGAGGGCAAGGTAGGCATGTATGTCTGCGGACCTACTGTTTACAACTACATCCATATCGGCAATGCCAGACCCATGGTGGTATTTGATACCGTACGCCGTTATTTCGAGTACAAAGGATATGATGTGAATTACGTATCCAACTTTACGGATGTGGACGATAAGATCATTAAGAGAGCCAACGAGGAGGGCGTATCCTCCCAGGAGATCTCCGAACGCTATATCGAAGAATGCAAGAAAGACATGCAGGGCCTGAATGTAAAAGAGGCAACTCATCATCCTAAGGCCACAGAAGAGATCGACGGTATGATCAATATGGTGCAGACCCTTATCGACAAGGGCTACGCTTATGAAAAAGACGGAACCGTATATTTCCGTACCAGACATTTTAAAGATTACGGACATCTGTCCAATAAGAACCTGGATGACATGCAGGCAGGAATCCGTATCGCTGTCAGCGATGAGAAAGAAGACCCCATGGACTTCGTTCTCTGGAAACCTAAGAAAGAAGGAGAACCTTCTTGGCCATCACCCTGGGGTGACGGACGTCCCGGCTGGCATATCGAGTGCTCCGTCATGTCCAAAAAATACATCGGAAGAACCATTGACATCCATGCAGGCGGGGAAGACCTGGTATTCCCACATCATGAGAATGAGATCGCCCAGAGCGAAGCAGCCAACGGAGAGAAATTCGCCAATTACTGGATGCATAATGCTTTCCTGAACATTGACAACAAGAAGATGTCCAAATCCGC
>JBGVCE010000180.1:0-5081 GCA_045226235.1 Anaerobutyricum sp. | reverse complement strand
AATGGGACTGCTTCCTGAAGACCGGAAAAATACCGGACTTGCATTATATGCGCCGATTCATTGGAATATACTCGCCAGCAGTCTTGCCAGGCATTTTCCTCATCATTTTCTGACGGAGAGAAAGAGCTCAGCCATAGCGGACCGCTATGTGGAACAGCTTAAGATTGATACGCCGGACAGCAGAAGGGATGTGGGCGACCTGTCGGGTGGAAATCAGCAGAAGGTTGTCCTGGCAAAATGGCTCTCGGCGGATACTGATGTCATCATCTTCGATGAGCCTACCAAGGGGATTGATGTGGGCGCTAAACAGGAAATCTACCGCCTGCTTTTTCTTCTGGCTTCTAAAGGGAAGAGCGTCTTGGTTATTTCCTCTGAGATGGAGGAACTGATTCGTGTCTGTGACAGGATCTACTGCCTGAGGGAGGGGTCTGTCAGCGGGGAAGTCTCCCGGGAAGAATTCTCAGAGGAGGTCATCGGAAGGCTGATTCTGGCGGATACGGATAAGAAAGCGACGGGGGATGACCAACCCAGGAAGACAGACGGTTTGGCTCGCAGGAAGATTTCGAAACTGCCCCTGCCCCCTGCCTTCTTCATGTGCCTTCTTTTGATCGCTATATTTAGCCTTGGGGTGGATCATTATCTTAGTTTTTCCAACTTTGCAAACGTGCTAAGCCAGTCGGCTGCCCTGCTGGTTCTGGCCTGCGGCCAATCCCTGGTCATATTGATACAGGGTACAGATCTTAGTCTGGGAAGTATGGTTAGTTTCATCGGGGTTTTGTGGATCTTTCTGCTGAATCTTAACTTCTCCATGCCTCTCAGCATCCTTTTATGTATCGCATGTGGGGCCTGCTGCGGTCTGCTGAACGGTGCCATCGTGGCAAAAGGGAAACTGCCGGTATTTATCGTGACCCTGGGTACCCAGAATATTTTTAAATCCCTGGCTCTCCTGTTCTGCGGAAGTCAGACTCTCTATTACAAAAGTTCCTTGTTCCGTTTTCTGGCAAAAGGAGGTTTTCTAGGGATTACCTATATCAGCTGGATTGCGATCCTCTGTTTTATCCTTACCATTTTTATCGTTAACCGGACCAGCTTTGGCATGAGAGTGAGGGGAATCGGAGGAAATCCTCAGGGGGTTCATTACTCCGGGGCGGGCATTGTGTCCAATCAGATCAAAGTCTTTGTCTATGCCGGGGTGATGGCGGCCGTCTGCGCATTGATCTTATGCTGCAGAATCGAATCCGGTAACCCTAATGCCGGGGCCGGGATGGAGTTTAACTCCATCGCTGCAGCCTTGCTGGGGGGAATCTCCATGAGAGAAGGTAAGGGAAGAGTGGGAGGAGCCTTTTTCGGAGTTTTCCTGATCCTGCTGCTGAAAAGCGGACTGACCCAGGTGGGAATGAGCTCAACCTATCAGAATGCGACCATAGGCATCGTCGTTCTGGCGGCGATCATTTTAGATGCTCTGTTGAAAAAGATGGAAGAAAGAAGAGGAGGGCTGCTGAGATGAAGAGATATAGATATGTTCTTGCCGGTATGCTGGTGCTCAGCGTCATCGCGGCCCTTATACAGCCTTCCTTCCTGTCAGTCAATAATCTGATCAATATTTTCAGGCAGGCCAGCGTTCTCCTGTTATTATGCCTGGGGCTAACCGGGGTGGTAATCAGTGGGAACATCGATCTGTCCGTGGGATCCGTCGCAGCGCTGACCGGATGTGTATGCGCAAAACTGATGATCTCCGGCCATTCGATCCTTCTGTCTATGATGCTGAGCCTACTGATCGGAATTGCAGCCGGAGCCTGCAATGGTTTCCTGGTAGGAGTCCTGGAACTGCCCTCCTTCGTATCTACCTATGGAATGAATATGGTGGCTTCAGGGCTGGCCTTGATCGTCATGAGAGGGGGGATAATCTATGATCTTCCGGCTTCATTTACCGCGCTGGGAATCGGATACCTGGGCATAATTCCTGTGCCCATTATCCTGAGCCTGATCCTCTATCTAGGTCTTCTTTTGCTGTGGAATTATACGGTTTTCGGAAGAAATGTATATATGATCGGTAAGAATAAGGCGGCTGCTGTCCATAGTGGAGTCAATCAGCTGGGGATTCTCTTCAAGACCTTTATCATCAGTGGTTTAAGCGCCTCCATCGGTGGAATCATCATGACTGCCAGACTAAATGCGGCGGATGCCGGTATGTGTGATGCCTACGGGCTGCAGATCGTGGCGGCAGTGGTGGTTGGAGGAACCTCTCTTCTGGGAGGGGAAGGTGGTGTGACAGGTACGGTTTTAGGAGCTGTAATCCTTACGATCATCACCAACATCATGAATATGACCGGAGTTGCCTCTGCCTGGCAAAACCTGGTTCTGGGTGTCATCATCATCCTGCTGGTTTTTGCCAACAGCTGGTCTTTGGAACGCAAAAAAAAGAACGCTGTCTGACAGCGTTCTTTTTTAGTTAGAATCATAATTCTTCAAAGGCCAGAAGTACTGCCCCGCATTTTGGACAATGGGGGATGGAAGAGAAAGGTTTACCCTCTTTCGCTTCGTCATACACATACCCACAGAGACGGCATCGGAAGACGCAGTTCAGTTTGTGGTCCTCATTGATATGCGGGTTGCCGTTTTCTTTCAGATCGTCCACAGCAGTCTTGATGTGGAATCTATGCAGGTTCTCCAAGATTGTTCCCATATCATTTCCTCTTATAAATATTTCTTAATTGCTAGAATAAACTGCGGCCGGGAATCCCGGCTTTTTCATATTGTTTTATTATTATATCATGGCTTTATTTTCCTAAATGGTA
The DNA here is from genome assembly GCA_045226235.1 of Anaerobutyricum sp. Classification (GTDB taxonomy): domain Bacteria; phylum Bacillota; class Clostridia; order Lachnospirales; family Lachnospiraceae; genus Anaerobutyricum. The sequence goes on along the minus strand of JBGVCE010000180.1, from coordinate 2,283 downwards.
ATATTATGAAGGATATTTCGGAATTATAATCTGCCTATGTATTTTTTCCAAAGATCCGTTGCCCTTTATCCTACTTGGCCCCGGAATAATGATGATATTATCATAGTTGGGAAGCTTTACCCTTCCGTGGATGAAGACAAGAATAAACCCGTCAATGGGATATGAGGAAGTAAACGATGAAGAAGATATTGATGATAACCGGAGATTTTACGGAAGATTATGAGACCATGGTTCCCTTTCAGGCTCTGGGAGTTGTGGGATATCAGGTGGATGCGGTATGCCCTGATAAGAAGGCCGGCGACTACGTTAAAACCGCAATCCATGATTTTGAGGGAGACCAGACCTACACGGAGAAACCGGGACATCTCTTCCAGCTGAATAAGAGTTTCGACGAAGTGGAGTTCGATGATTATGCCGGACTGTTTCTCACCGGAGGAAGGGCACCGGAGTATATCCGCCTCAATCAGAAGGTGATTAGCCTGGTGAAATGCTTCATGAAATCAGGGAAACCGGTGGCAGCCATCTGCCATGGAGCTCAGGTGCTGGCCGCGGCGGATGTCTTATGCGGCAGAACACTGACAGCATACCCGGCGGTAGGGCCTGATGTAAAACTTGCCGGTGGAACCTACGTTGAAGTGGCACCGGACGAATCAGTGGTGGACGGAAATCTCGTCACATCCCCGGCCTGGCCAGGAAATACTGCCATATTAAGAGACTTTATCTGCCTGTTGGAACAACAGTAAGCATAGGATAGGAGGAGAAAAGTATGCCAAGAATTACGACGACCACAAATATATATCTGAACAGAGAACGGAAATACCGCATGTTTGTAGAGATGCAGAAGGCTGTGGAAATCATCCCCTTTGAAAAAGGAGACTTTCTCATGGCAGATTTCCAGGATGAATCCTTTATGCTTTTTGGGGAGAACCCTTCAGAGCCATGTGCCAGTGTCGAACTGAATCTGCTGGACAAGGCCTATGATAAGGCAGGGTCGGAGATGGTAGAGAAAGTGCTGCTCCGCCTGGAAGAGATTGTTGCCGAGTATAGCGGAATCTGTCCTGACAGGATCTTTACCTACATACGCAACGCGAACATCTGGACCTATAACGGGGTAAATATCGACGGTAATCTGATCAAACTATAAAAGAGTCCTTATGCCTGGGCATAAAGACTCTAAACTAAAAATATTAATTATACTTCCTATATCAGGAAGACGAGGAGATATTTCTCATATACTCGTCTTCCTTTTTTAATTCCTCATAGAGGGAGAAGGAATCCCAAACCGCGTTATATTCGGTGAGGACAGCCTTTAGCGGGATGGGGGGAACTTCTTTTTCTTCCATCTCGTTCAGGAAGGCAGTGATTCGATGGTTGGTAAAACCCGCCAGCACCAGCATGGGTTTCTCAAAAGTGTTTTCAGCTGCCGGATCCACCAGGTATTCCCGGATCTGGTCCTCGGTGCCATAAGCCAGGAATCCCATGGGGACTTTGAATTGGCCGGGGCTGATGATCTTGAGGTTAACATCCATAGAGGCGCAGGCAGAAGCGATTTTGGACACATCATCACCTGGCATATTGTCATATAATAGTACGATTTCCTGTAATTCCATGATATCTTCTCCTGAAAAAAAGACCGATGCTGCTTCAGCAATATAAAGAGCACCGGTCATAAAAAGGAAAGTGTATTAATTGATTCTCTCGAAATTCTGCTGTCCTACATTACAGATGGGGCAGTGGGAAAGGGTGGTAAAGGGCTTTCCTTCTTCTTTCTCATTAAATACCCATCCACAGATCTTGCAGCGGTAGATACCGTCCAGCGGATGGTCTGCCACGTTCTGATTTCCGCCTTTTTCATGCAGATCATCCACAGCTGTCTGAATGTGGAACTTGTGCAAACTTTCCAATATTGTTCCCATAATGTAACCTCCTCGTAATAATGATCAATCCTGGATAAACTCGCCGGTCCGGTCCAGCAGGTTGATGCGGAGCTGACCTGTTTTTTCACCCATTCTGACTGATGGAAGAATCTCATATTTTGCTTTCTCCAGTACTTTGCCCGGATCATCCACCTCATCGCCGATGACATGAATCTGCTCTACTCCCATGGAGAGTTGTCTGCGGATATTTTTCATCATCAGTCGGTCGTAACGTTCGCAGGCTTTCTCGGATTTCTTCTGGTTTACCGGGGAGGAGAAGTAATCTTTGATCCATTCTTCCAGATTGCTGATTTCAACCATGACTACAGTCCTTTCTATGTGTGTGAAACTGCTATGCCACACGTAT
>JBGVCE010000179.1:0-2478 GCA_045226235.1 Anaerobutyricum sp. | reverse complement strand
TACACTGGCAATGGTCCTTGTTGGAATTATATTTATGACTATTTCGTGCCTTTTTGCCAAGCCGTTTATTAGCCTATTCACAACGGATACCCATGTAGCTTATGAGGGAACCTCGTATCTTAAGATAATTGGCTTTACCTATTTACCGCTAGGAATCAGCAATATATGCGGGGTTGCTATAAGATGCCGTGACAGGTCTTCCTGGCCATTGTACGCTGGAATTATTTCTGCCGGACTTAATACCTTTCTGAACTATGGCCTGATTTTCGGAAACCTTGGGATGCCTATGCTGGGCGTAAAAGGTGCAGCCTTGGCCAGCGTAATATCGCAGCTGCTTGGTGCTATAATCATTCTTGTAATGTTTTTTACACTTTATAAGAAACTGCATATATCCATTAATCTTGGAAAGGGTGGGTACTTACAGTATTTTGTTATGCTTCTTCCGGTTGTTATCAATGAGTTTTTGTGGTCTGTGGGGCAGAGCATAAATACATTTGTCTATGGACACATGGGAACAGAAGAATTGGCGGGGATGTCCCTTACAGGATCAGTTCAGGGGCTCACAATCGGTGCACTGAGCGGTTTAGCACAGGCGGCAGGAATACTTATAGGTAAAAGACTTGGTGAAGGTGAGTATACAAGAGCATATCAGGAGTCCCAAAAACTCTGCGTATATGGTTTTATTGGATCGTTAATTCTTTCTGTTATTATCGTAGTATTTCGTTGTCCTTATGTAAGAGTTTTTAATGTTGCAGATGATGTGAGGTACATTGGTGCGCAGATTCTTTTAGCATTTGCTGTTCTTATGCCTATCAAAGTTCAGAATATGATACTTGGAGGCGGAATAATAAGAAGCGGCGGAAGGACAAAGTACATCATGATGATCGACATGCTTGGTACATGGGTGTTTGGCGTGCCACTTGCTCTTTTTACAGGACTATATCTAAAGCTTCCAATTGAGTGGGTGTATTTCATTTTATCTCAGGAGGAACTTATAAGATTCATAATTTCAGTATTTATGTTTAGAAGTAAAAAATGGATGAATACGATTGAATGATGATATAAAAATAGTTAAACTTTTGCGATGTAGAGGATGAACTGGTAGATCAGAAATTGGACGCTTATGAACGAGATGCGGAATTTGTCCTTAGGGTTGTTGATATGATGTAGCGATAGGGGGTATTGATAAGAAAATATTTTTGCATAATCATTTATGAAATGTACCTCGAATCATGAGAAATCATGGTTCGGGGTATTTTTTTGCAAATTTTTATCTTTTTGTTTCGGATTAGGGGTCTCGGTGTCCCACATAACTTACGAAGGGCAAGGAAGTCCTATCAAACGAAAGGAGAAAACGGATATGAGAAAGGTAGTTTCAAAGCTTGATGAGAAGCTGATCGGTATGAAGGTGAGACTTGCGCAGAAGAAGCCTGCTGTAGACCAGATCATCATTATGTTCATCATCATTGCAGTAGCAGCCGGAATTGCTGGTCTTTTGTACATTTTCGGTACTAAGACTTTGCTTCCAAATTTCCAGAACAAGATCACAACCCTGATCAATCAGTGGTTTGACGGAAAGTAAGGAGGAGCTATGACAAAGAAAAAGGAACGGGTGGAGAAAAGCAGGGAGGAAAGAAAGGCGGAAAAAGAGAGAAAGCGCCAGATCAAAGAAGCAAACAGGATGCTTATCTCCGCACCGAAAAAATCTGCAAATAGCATGGGATTCCTTAGTTTTGATCCGTCCGGTGCCTTTTGCTTTGACGGCGGCAGATGGGTCAAAGTTTTTGAAGTGACAGGAAGTATAAAGGGAACTGTAAAAGCAGCACTAAAAGTAAAATCCAGAATCCGTATCACAGAAAGGATTGCCCCGGCAAAAGGAGAATCACACACAGCGAGGGCATTTGTCTCACTTGTTGCAGAGGGTGATATCTATGAGCTGGTACGGGAACAGTTTGAAGCAGATGAAGTGATATTACAGGAAATGATAGGGGTACGGTCCTTAACCGTAGACGAAGCGATAAAGGTAATTCTTATGCAGCTTGGTGGAGAAAAGAGGTCATTTTCCTATGCATCATTCGTCCGTGCAAAGCGGGATTTACTAAAGGAGATATCTCCAGAGATTGTGGAAGAAAGAGATCATTTCCAGATTGAAGGATCATTCGGAATGACCATGTTTTTCATGGAATACCCTGATGAGGTTTCCGGAGATACCCTGTCACTTTTAAAAGAACTTGGATGCCCGGTATTTGTGACATTTGATCTTGTCGGGATAAGTGACCTCGACAAGGAAGATTATGTAAGAACACTTGAAAAAAGATACTCACGGACTCTAAACCGTGACTCGGTACAGGATTTTTTGAATGTATCAGGGCAGCTTACGTTTCTCTGTGATTCAAAGGATGCAATGGAGATCATAAAAAAGACGGTAGATACCATCTTTGCAAGAGCAGGTTTTTTGATTTCTCCGGTATTCGGAGG
>JBGVCE010000178.1:0-2496 GCA_045226235.1 Anaerobutyricum sp. | reverse complement strand
TGGTAAAAGAATCTATAATTACAGGGAAATCAGCCTATATAACATGATGCACTCCCAGAATCCCGATGTGGATGTCACCTATGTCAGGGAGGGAGAGAAGAATACCGTGACGGTCCACCGCAAGGCGGCGGAAGAAGGATATTACATCCTTGGAATTACCATGACCAAGGATTATAAGCAGAATATCCTGGGTATCCTAAAATACAGCTTGCTGGAAGTACGTTACCAGATCAAATCTACATTTTCCAGCCTGGCCTATCTGATCAGCGGGCGGGCTTCCCTGAATGATATGTCAGGACCTGTTGGAATTGTAAATATGATCGGGGATACCTACGAGGAATCCCTCACCTACGGGGCTCTCACTGTGGTGTTGAATCTCCTGAGTTTCTCCATCCTGCTGACGGCTAACCTGGGTGTCATGAATCTCCTTCCCCTTCCGGCTCTGGACGGAGGAAGAATCCTGTTCATCCTCGTCGAGATGATACGTGGTAAGAGGATCGATCCTGAGAAGGAAGGCATCGTACATCTGGTAGGTCTGGTTCTGCTTCTGGTTCTGATGGTTATCATCATGGGAAATGATATCCGTCACATCATACAAGGATAACATCATATAAGGATTAAAAAGGAGGCTGCTGCATGAAAACAAACCATATCTTCGCGGTTATGGACTGTCTGTGCAGCAGCCTTTTTAACGTTTATCAATTTAAGGAGGGTAAATATGTTTCGAAATCACACTAAAGAGATTCACATAGGAAACCGGGTGATCGGAGGAGGAAATCCCATTCTCATCCAGTCCATGACCAACACCAAGACAGAGGACATCGAAGGGACCGTAGCCCAGATTCTGGAGCTGGAGGCAGCGGGATGTGAGATTATCCGCTGCACCGTCCCGAACATAGAGGCAGCAAAAGCCATCGCTGCCATTAAGAAACGCATTCATATCCCCCTGGTGGCAGATATTCATTTTGATTACAAGATGGCCATCGCTGCCATTGAAAACGGGGCAGATAAGATCCGTATCAACCCCGGAAACATCGGAAGCACAGAGCGGGTCCGCGCCGTGGTGGAGAAGGCAAAGGAATACCAGGTTCCCATCCGCGTTGGGGTGAACAGCGGATCCCTGGAGAAAGATCTGATCGAAAAATACGGAAAGGTTACCGCGGAAGGCCTGGTGGAAAGCGCCATGGACAAACTGGCCCTGATCGAAGGAATGGGTTATGACAACCTGGTGGTAAGCATCAAATCATCGGATGTTCTGATGTGCGCCAAGGCCCATGAACTCCTTGCCCCACAGTGCAGATACCCCATCCATGTGGGAATCACGGAGGCAGGCACGGTCTTCTCGGGAAACATTAAGTCCGCCCTGGGACTGGGGATCATCCTCTACCAGGGAATCGGGGATACCATCCGTGTCTCCCTCACAGGAGATCCGGTTAACGAGATTGCCTCCGCGAAGCTGATCCTTCGTACCCTTGGTCTGCGCCAGGGAGGGGTGGAAGTGGTATCCTGCCCCACCTGCGGCAGGACCAATATCGACCTGATCGGCCTTGCCAATGACGTGGAGAAGATGGTGGCAGAATTTGACCACCTGAATATTAAAGTTGCTGTTATGGGCTGTGTGGTAAACGGCCCCGGAGAAGCGAGAGAAGCAGATATCGGAATCGCAGGCGGAGTGGGAGAAGGCCTTCTGATCCGCAAGGGAGAGGTAGTACGGAAAGTTCCCGAGGAAGAACTGCTGGGGACTCTGCGGGATGCCCTCCTGCACTGGGAAGAATAAGAGGATGATAGTATATGGCATTACAATTGATCCTGGGAGGAAGCGGACAGGGTAAGACGGACTATCTCATGAAGGAGATTATCCGGGAGTCCCTGGACCATCCCACCGTGCAATATTATATGCTGGTACCGGAACAGTTCAGCCTTGAGATGCAGCGGCAGATGGCCCGGATGCACCCCAAGCATGGCTTTACCAACATCGAGGTCGTCAGCTTTCACCGGTTAGCTTACCGGGTGTTTGATGAATGCGGTTACCAGCCCAGGCAGATTCTGGAGGACCTGGGCGTTTCCATGATATTGAAGAAGCTTTTGATGGAACATGAGGAAGAGCTGGTGTATTTCCGCCGGTCCCTGCAGTTTCCGGGCTTTCTGGATCAGATTAAATCTGCCCTTATGGAGTTTATCAATTACGGGGTAAAAGCAGAAGACCTTCTTGACATCTCCGGAGATCTTCCCTCACGCACAGGCCTCGGAGAGAAGTGCCAGGAACTGGGAATGGTCCTCCGGTGGTTTATGGATGATATCCGGGACCGCTATATGGTGGCAGGACAGATCCTGGATGTGCTGCAGGACTTCGTGCCGGATTCCGCCATGCTGCGGGAAGGAATCTTTTATCTGGACGGATACACCGGATTTACCCCGGTACAGCTGCAATTCCTGCGCAGATTGCTCCCCCTGGCCCGGACCATCAAAGTATCCGTAACGATTCCTTATCTGCCC
>JBGVCE010000177.1:0-3628 GCA_045226235.1 Anaerobutyricum sp. | reverse complement strand
GGCCAGGACTCCCAATACCTTTTCTTCATCGGCGATGATCACAGATGCTTTGCCCTCTGACCGAACCCGGCTGAGTATGGAATCTGTGGATCCCCCGAGGCTAATGCCATAGTCGGACAGATATTTCTCATTTCCGATTCTATAGACGGTTCTGTCTATGACGGCAGAGACTCCCTTTCCGGCCTCCATCCTGAAATCTTTGATCTCCCGCAGAGGAAGGTTTTTGTTTTTGGCATCCTCAGTGATTGCTTTGCCCAGGGGATGTTCACTGCGGCTTTCTGCAGAGGCGGCCAGAACTAAAAGCTCATTTTCCGACAGACCGGTGACAGGGAGGATATCACTGACCTGCAGCTGTCCGAGGGTCAGCGTGCCTGTTTTATCAAATGCGATGGTATCCACCTTGCCCATTTTTTCCAGGGCTTCTCCTGATTTTATGATGACACCCTGCTTTGTTGCCTGGCCGATGGCGGCCATGATGGCTGTGGGGGTTGCCAACACAAGGGCGCAGGGGCAGAAGACAACCATTACCGTAACAGCCCGCACTATCTCACCGGTGATGATATATGCAGCTATGGCAATCAATAAAGCGATAGGCACCAGCCAGCTGGCCCATTTATCAGCAATACGCTGGGTAGGGGCCTGATTTTTTTCGGCCTCTTCCACCATATGGATCAGTTTCTGCAGGGAGCTGTCTTCGCCCACCTTAGTGGCTTTCATGTCCATAGCTCCGAAACAATTGATGGTACCACTATACACAGTATCACCTACGGTTTTGTCCACAGGAAGGCTTTCTCCGGTCATGACAGACTGATCTACGGAAGTATTTCCCTCCAGGATGATTCCATCCACCGGGATTGTTTCTCCGGGAAGGACTCGTAGGATATCTTCTTTTTTAATCTCTTTGGCAGGAATGATAACCTCCTGCCCGTCTCTTAGGATTCTCCCGGTTTCGGGTACCAGGGAGATGAGGTTTTTCAGCCCTTTTTTGGCTCTTTCTGTGGTCATATCCTCAAGCAGAGCGCCGATCTCCATGATGAAAGCAACTTCTCCTGCGGCAAAGAGGTCCCCGATCCATAGGGCGGCAATCATGGCCATGGAGATAAGGAGGGCGGAGGAAATCTTACTGATTCCTTTATTGTAGATAATCCTCCATATAGCCAGATAGAGCAGGGGTAGTCCGCAAATGATGACGCAGACCCAGGCCAGGTTCTCCCCGGCGGGATAGCCGATTCTGGGCAGAATAAAAGAAGCCAGCAGGAAAACACCGCTAATTAAAGTCATTGGCCAGCCAGCCAGAAAATCGTTGATCTTTTTTATCATAATTAATCACATCCCCTTGACATATATTTTCCATAGATATATTATCTGTACAAAACCGAACAATATGTTCAGTTATGATTTTAATGTTCAGAAAATGTGCTGACAAGAAGCAAAAGTCTGAAATAGTTCATTAATGAACAATCTGATGAAAATGTTCAGGAGGTTCCTATGGATCGACGGAAGAAGAAAACAAGACAGGCGGTTTACGATGCATTTACCCACCTGCTGGAGACCAAATCCTATTCCACTATTACTGTTCAGGAAATCATCGATGAAGCGGACATCGGACGATCCACCTTTTACTCTCATTTCGAGACCAAAGATGACCTGTTAAAGGCATTATGCACAGAAATATTTGACCATGTGTTTTCGGAGAATCTGACCAGGGAAAAAACCCACGATTTTTCTACGTCCGAGAGAGATATTCAGGGTGAGATTACACATATCCTCTATCATTTGAAAGACAATCATCGTTATATCGGGAGAATTCTTTCCAGTGAAAGCGGGGAGATGTTCATGCGCTATTTTAAAGAGTACCTGGAGCAGGTTTTTGAAGGGGAACTGGACAAGATTAAAACAGATATTCCAAAGGACTATATGCTCAACCACATGGTCTGTGATTTCGCGGAGACCGTGAGATGGTGGATGAAAAATGATTCCTATTCCCCAGAGGAGATCAGCCGCTTTTTCTTTGGGACGACACCCTTTGAGAATACCGCCGAACCATTGTAATTCTTTGACAGGGAAAAGTGGGTATGATATTTTATAATTATCAAAAGAATAAATTTAAAAAGGGGAGATAATATGAAAAACAGCCTAATCAGAAGACATTGGATTCTTGTATCAAAGACAATCATTTTTATGGCATTGCTATTCTGTGTTCTTAGTCTTAATGCTCACGCAGGTACGTATGGAGATTTTACATTTACTCAGGATAACTCTTCGAAAGAGATAAAACTAACGGAATATTCGGGATCAGGTTCTGTTATTATTATCCCTTCATTTATAAATGGATATCCTGTCACAAGTACCGGACAAGGCATTTTCGCAAATAATAAAGAAGTGGAGACAGTTCTTTTTGAGGATAACAGTCAGATGAAAAGTTTTGGCTATGGAACTTTTGATGGATGTTCTAATCTGAAAAATATTGAGCTGCCAAAATCTCTGGTATCTATGGAAGCGGTGTGCTTTCGTAATTGTACCAGTCTTGAGAAGATAACTATACCGGAAGGGATTAACTGCCTGGGTTATGCATTTATGCCGGAATACTACTGGAGCAACCGTAATTTTGAAGGTTGTACTTCCTTAAAAGAGGTCAATCTTCCATCCACATTAACCACAATCGGATGCTATACATTTGATGGTTGCACGTCCCTGAAAGAGATTAGTCTTCCCAAGGGATTAACAAGTATATCTGAAGGATGCTTCACAAATTCAGGACTGACAAGCATTTCATTACCGGAAGGAGTTACTAGAGTCAGAAGTAATACTTTTAGTGGTTGCACTTCGTTGACTAATGTATCACTTTCTGAAAATGTGACAATCTTTGATTCGGGTGCCTTTTATGGTTGTACATCTTTTGAGACTTTAAAGATTCCCGACGGACTTACAAAAATTGATGACAGTTGTTTTGCTGGATGTTCCTCTATGACCAGCCTAAAGTTTGGCGAAGCCGTTACTTCTATTGGCAGTAATGTTTTCTCCAACTGTCCGAAACTCACAGTTTCCCTGGTCCGAGGTACCAAGCTGGAAACCTATTGCATGAATAATGATGTTCCATTTGAATCTTATGCTACCACACTGGCCGGATGTAATATCACGAATATTGAGAATAAAGCCTATACCGGGAAAGCCATAACTCAGAATCCTGTGGTTACGAACGGCAATGTGACATTGGAGGAAAACGTGGACTATATGATCACATATTCCGGAAACACGGATGTAGGTACAGCCACCATGACCTTCCGGGGCATTGGAGATTATCTGGGAACGATTACAAAAACTTTTAATATTACTGCTGTTGATATATCCAAATGTAAGATTACCCTTGCAAACGGCTCTTTGGTTTATAAGGCAGAGCGCCTGAAACCGGCTGTCAAAGTAACTTTTAATGGTAAAACAGTGAATTCAATCTATGATTATAAAGTATCTTATAACAATAATCTTTATGTTGGAACAGCGACGGTTACAATATCGGGAAAACGTAATTTTATAAATAGTGTAAGTAGAACATTTACTATCGTTCCAAAAGGTGTCCAGATCAAGAAACTTAAGAAAGGGTCAAAGTGCTTTACTGCCACTTGGGGGA
>JBGVCE010000176.1:0-4952 GCA_045226235.1 Anaerobutyricum sp. | reverse complement strand
GCCGTACCAAGATTTACCTTGTTTCTCTCTAAAAGTCTTGTTACAAACCTCTCATAGCTTTCCTCTGACGGAAAAGTTATGGTGCTGCTCTCCCTTTTTCCTTCACGCTTGATTCTGATATGGTTCGCGTCATGGATCTTAATATCTGAGATAGTCTTATCATGGATAAGCTCATCAATAAGCCCGTATCCCCAGATCTCCTTATTTACAAAGGAAAGCACCAGATCTTTATCTTCCTCTGTCATCTCATTTCCGTTTTCATCCTGAAAATCAGAAAGGCTCTCCCTGATGCTTTGTAAAACCTTATCCTTATCGGATGAAAGGTTTCCATATGTTCTTTTGTTTAAGTTATTTAAGACTCCCTGCCCCTGATTTTCGTAGAACTCTTCTACAAGTGTTAGGGCAAGGGTTCTAAGTTCAGTTTCCCTGTTCACTGTTTACCTCCGTTTCCTCTATTACTTCATGGTGGTAACTTACAGGACGCACAGCCTTTACATAGATAAGTGCTGATACGACTGCTATTACCAGGACAAGAACAAATGCAAGAAGCTTAATAAGGAGCTTTCTTTGTGCTTTCGGATCTGCCTCCCTTTCCTTTCTAAGAAGCAGCTCCTCTTCCTTTTTAAGCTCTTCTGCCTTTTTCTTGATGCGCCCGATATCTTCTGTGGATTCATACCTTAAGGTCTTTACCGGCTTAAAAAAGTAGCAGTACATGTACTTTCCGTATGTCATGTCCTGGGTATAGTTACATCCAAAAGCAATGCCGATAAGGATAAGCCCAAGAAATATGAAGATACATACCGCTCTTGGTGTTCCAAGAAACATCGGCATACATACATTTGCTACAATCCCTGCTCCAAGGCAGGTAAAGAAGATGATCTTTTGCAAGATGCTTTGACCTTTTAATGCATCAATCCCAAAGAGCGCATCTGAGTCTATTTCCTCTAAATTTACGTTTCTTTCCATCTGTGCCATAACTAAACCTCCTACAGCATCCTTGCTATGATCGAATCTGTTCCTCTTACAAGGCCTGCGATCACAATCGGTGTAATCGATGCCTGAACTGTCATCATGATGCAGTTTTCAATATCACTTCCACCGGAAAGCCCTGCGCTTACAAGGTCTGTACATAAGGTGCAGCCTGTCTTTATGATGACCACCATCATTGCACCAGAGATGCAAAAGCCAAAGAAGGTCTTTAAAAACTGAAGCATTGATCTTCCAATCTCATGACCTCCTGCTCCCATCGCTACCGCTATCCCTGCAAAAGGCATGATGATAAGTGGCTTTAAGATTCTCTGAAATGCAGAACTGATAATGGAAAGGCAACTGGCAACCATCACAAGTACAAGGACTACTCCGCCGATTAAAAGAAGAGCTGCGCAGCCAAGCGCTTCAAAGAGTTTTCCTATCCACTCTCCCGAAAGTTCAAACTCCGGAAGCTCTAATGAGTCATGGATTATCCTCTCCAAATCTCCTCCCATCGAAAGTGTGTAGCCGCTTGCCGTTCCAAGGCTTGATGTAATTCCATCTGAAAACTCTATGATGTAGCCAAGGATTTCCCACAGATGCGCTGCAACAAATAAGATGATGCAGTATCTGACCGCATCCATTAAAAACCGCTGCGCCTGCTGTTCCGGCGGAGAAGTTACCACCGATTTATAGATCGCTATAACGAAAAAGCAGGTGGCTATGGGAATGGTAGCCGCTGAGATGCTGTTATAGAGCGAATGCACCGTTCCGTAAGGTGAGCCACCTGCCGCACTCGTCGGACTTGTGGAAAATAGCGTCATGGCAAGACCCATCAGGGTGTTCCAGATAGTGAAGGAAGCGTTATAGAGTGCTTTTACAACTGTTTCCATCACAAACCTCCCTTTTTAAGTTAAAACTGCCACGAGTGCTCCAAGCCCAAGAAGCACGCCGCCTGCTACCACCGAGTAAACTGCCTGGTGCTCGCCCTGCTGATCCATCTGACGAAAAGCCATTGCAAACTTGATGCCGCCGTAAACCAGCATAACTGCGCCGATTGAGGTACCCAGTGTGATGAGGACTCCTTTAAGTGAGTCGATTGCATGTGTATAGCCCATATCCGTTTTCTCCTTTCGTTTTGGTAGGACATCCTTCGCCCTTCGTAAGTTATGTGGGACATGAGCCTTGCTAATCCGAAACAGGATTTTAAAAATTTGCAAAAAAATACCCCGAACCGTGATTTTTCACGATTCGAGGTTTATAAGTTTTTGTATGAAGCCTTTTGATAGCGGCTTTTTTAGTTTTTTATTATGGTACCATTCCGACCCCAACCCCTGCCCGACTCCCGGGGATGGATAGATTTATACTGGAATCTTTGAATTTAAGCCTACGCGAATGGTCTTATCCTACTGTTTTTCTTCATCAGGATATTTGTACGGGTACGTAAATCTTCCTGCATTTCGTTCTCCATATACAGCCTTCATTTCCATATCTGATATCTTTTTACGGAGCTCATGCTTCTTTTCTTTATCTGTCTCTGCTTGATATTGCTCAATCAATTTCTCACGCTCATTCTGGACATGCATAGACTCAACTCCTTTCACCAACCAGTCCCTTATTCAAAAGATTTATAGTCTTGATCAACTGAAAAAATAACCATATCCTTAACTGGGATCTCTACCTGAAAATCCTTACCTATAGGAGCTAATGTTATGCTTTCTTCGCCTATATCTGAATCCTCTGCTAGAGAATATTCAAATATATAGCCGGAGTACTCTTCGCCGTCGCTACAGACAATATCTATTTTCTTCCCGATACTCTGAGCCAAGGCACGTGATAATTCCTGTTTAGAAAACTGCGAATTGCATCTTTCTATCCAAGCCCTGCGTTCTTCATCAGTCATACCATCATCTATCTCGCCTCGGTTATAGGCTTCTTTCAGCTTTTTATATTCTTCTATGTCTTTCTTCAATTCTTCATAGGTCATTATCGTAATCCTTTACCTGTGCATCTCTTTCACATTATGCTTCTACAGTCCTACCATTGTATATTATCACAATTATAGTCCAATAAAATGTATCGCATACAAATAAGGGACTGCCTTAAGCAATCCCCATCTGTTTGATAAAATCTCTTATTTCCTCGGTGTCTGAGTGCTGGTTGAATAGCTCTTTAATCTCTTCAAAGCTATAGCCTGCTATGACTAATGGCTTTAAAAACCTGACATGGATGTTAGAAAAGCCATCATTGATAAGACTTCTAACCACTCTGCAGCGTTCACGATATACGGACTCTTCACAATCACATCCGTCTGCATTTTTCCGAAATTCATCCAATGTGATTTTTTTCATCATGGCATGCTTCTCATTGTACTTCTCCGCATTTTTTTGAAGCATCTTCCTTTCATTTACAGAAAGAACAATATTCTCAGGTTTTACCTGCATCTTAACTGCTTCATGATAGGCAATTGCCTCATCTACAGTGATGTGAATAATCTCTTCTCCCTGGGCTAGTAGCTTTTTAGCCTCTGCCTTTGCTCTTTCTCCTGAAAAGAATACCGGTGATAAATCTGCCCGCTTTTCTTTTCTGATCTCCTGACGCTTCTTAGGGTCATATGGATTGTGCTTTCGGCATAAAAGCTTTACAAAATCCGTCCTCTCCATACGGCACTTAGTCTGATATAAAGGATCTGCGCCCTTTACAACAATGGCACACTCCCCGTCCTTTTTCATGGCAAAGATATCTTCTGCTGATAAAAGGCTCTTTTGCATAACATCCTCTGATCTGGAGCTCTGCCCTTTATAGTCCTTAGCATCGGACTCACTTGCCTTATGAATAGTCTGCGTTCCAAAGTGTTTTGACAGGTATTCGCAAGAATCCATATCAGGAGCTCCCAGAATATCAATGATGGAGCAGTTACCAATAAGATCCTTGTCCATATCAAACTTAGGAAACTTTCTCTTAAGCTGAATCAGGTTTTGGACAATAATAACTGCACTCATGTTACGGCTACGCATGGTAGAAAGCTTCTCAACAAAGGAATCCGGCAGTGTGACATTTGCAAACTCGTCCATAAGGAAGGTCAAATGTTGCGGCAGCGTTTCATGAAGGCTTGGATCAATGGCAGTCAGATGGTAAAGTTCATCAAAGAATAACGAATATACCATTGACGGGATCCAATCATAATAACGCTTATCCTCACTTGTTACGATAAAGAGTATTCTCTTTCCTGTAGAAGCTTCCTTACATGGTTTTGAATACCCAAAACTCTTTGCAATCTGTATCTCATCCTCGGATAACAGGTCTATTACGCATTCAAGCTTCATATATCTGCAATGTGCATCCAAAGATGCCACAATAGAGCTTGTTGTCTCCGCTGCTCCGTTATAATACTTTTCGATTGCAACATAGCCGGGGAAGTCCGACTCCATATGTCTTTCCTCTTTCCAGTTACTCTGTGCTTTCTTTGCGATATCAAGAATGCCTCCTTCCCTGTTATCAATGGAGCCATCCTTATTTGTATATACACAGGTAGCATCAAGAAGCTTTACAAAGGTCTTCCAGTTCTGATCTTCCTTCGGATAATAGTAGTGAATCAGATAAATGATACTCGTAAGAAGCACTTCTGCTGATTGCTCAAAGAACTGATCATTGCCCCCGCTTTCTTCTGCCGGAGTTGTTGCCTTCATAAGGATTCCAGCAATGCTCATGATATCAGACTCGTTTCTGATATATTCAAACGGGTTAAAATGGATACTCATTGGCATACCATCTTCAGATTCCACGTTCATGACCATAACTTCATAGCCGTTATCCTCAAAATATTGTCCTGTCTGCTTAAAAAGTTCTCCTTTGGGATCTGTCACAAGGAAGTTTCCGCATAGCTGGGATAACATCGGACGGGCAAGCCTGAATGATTTACCGGAGCCTGGCGGTCCTACAACTAGCATATTTAAGTTTGAAGTCCTCTCATTATGAATCGA
>JBGVCE010000175.1:0-3806 GCA_045226235.1 Anaerobutyricum sp. | reverse complement strand
GGTGCCATTCTGGCAGGAGCAACTCAGGAAGAGATCCGTACTATTGAAAGTATTGCTGAGAAGATCGGCCTGGCCTTCCAGATTCAGGATGATATCCTGGATATTACCAGCACTCAGGAAGAGCTTGGAAAACCTGTGGGAAGTGACCAGAAGAATCATAAGAATACCTACGTATCCATCAAAGGACTTAACCAGGCAAGGGAGGATGTGCAGGCATACACCAATTCCGCCATTGCCGATTTTGATACTTTACCCTATAAAAATACCTATCTTCGTGATTTACTTCTCTATCTAAGCGGAAGAAAAAACTGACAGGTATGGGAGAATGCCATGGGAAAATTATTGAATCAGATTCATCAAGCGAATGATATAAAAAAGATTCCGGTGGAAGAGTACGAAACTCTTGCCACGGAGATCAGGACATTCATTCTGAAGAATGTCAGCAAAACAGGAGGCCATCTTGCCTCCAACTTAGGAACCGTGGAACTTACCATGGCCCTGCATCATTGCCTCAATCTCCCGGAGGATAAGATCGTCTTTGACGTGGGGCACCAGTCCTACACTCACAAGATCCTCACGGGACGGAAGGACCGTTTTTCCACCCTTAGACAGGAGGGAGGTCTCTGCGGTTTTCCCAAGCGCAAGGAAAGTGATTGTGACAGTTTTGGTGCAGGACACAGTTCCACATCCATCGCTGCAGCTGCAGGTCTGGCTATTGCCAGGGACTCCAGGGGTGGACGGGAAACCGTCGTCGCCGTCATCGGAGACGGCTCCTTAAGCGGTGGGATGGCTTACGAAGCTTTGAACAACCTCTCGGTATTTAAAGAGAAGAAGACGAATCTCATCGTAATCCTGAATGATAATGAGATGTCCATCTCAGAAAACGTGGGCGCCATGAGTATGTATCTTGGCGACATCCGTTCAAAAGACAAATACAGAAATCTAAAGGATCAGGTGGAAAACCGATTGAATCGGATCCCTATCGTTGGCCGTGGAGTAACCAAAACCATCAAACGTTCCAAAGACTCCCTGAAAAACTTCCTGATTCCCGGTATGCTATTTGAAAATATGGGGATTACCTATTATGGTCCGGTAAATGGCCATAGCATCCCTGACCTGATTCACGCCATCGATACGGCGAAAAAACATAGAGGGCCCATCCTTGTCCATGTGATCACCAAGAAAGGAAAAGGCTATCTGCCGGCTGAGAAGAACCCGGAATACTTCCATGGGATTGGTCCCTTTGATCTGAAAACAGGAAAGGCTCTGGGTTCCGGAGGAGAATCCTACACTGACGTTTTCTCCAAACATTTGATATCATTGGCCCAGAAACATAAGAATATTGTGGCTGTCACTGCAGCTATGCCCTCGGGAACAGGCCTTGACCGGTTTAAAAAGGAATTCCCTGACCGTTTTTATGATGTTGGAATTGCGGAAGAATACGCAGTAACCTGTGCAGGCGGAATGGCAGCAAACGGCCTCCATCCGGTGGTTGCCATCTATTCCACCTTTATGCAGAGAGCTTATGACCAGATCATCCATGACATCTGTATGCAGAAGCTGCCTGTCTTCTTCTGTCTGGACCGTTCCGGCCTGGTGGGAGCTGACGGGGAAACCCATCAGGGAACCTTCGACATCTCCTACCTGAGTCATATTCCAAATCTTGTGCTCATGGCACCCAAAAATGACTGGGAGATGAAGGCAATGATGGATTTTGCGGTGGATTATGATGGACCCATCGCGATGAAATACCCCAGAGGCAAAGCCTTTCAGGGACTGGAGGAAAACCGGCAGCCCATCATCCCGGGTAAGAGTGAAATCATTTATACCGGAGAAAAGATGGTGATTCTATCCGTCGGAAACATGATGGAAGAATCATTGAAGCTTATAGAACTACTTAAAGAAGAAGGCTATGATCCTGGTCTTGTGAATGTCAGGTTCCTTAAGCCCTTTGACAAGGAGCTGATCCGGGAATTATCTTCCTCCTATGAACTTATCATCACCGTGGAGGAGAACCTGAAAATCGGCGGATTTGGTCAGCTGATCTCCGCTTATCTCCATGAGACAGGATTGAAGAATATCCTTCTGAGTTTTGGAATTGATGATTGCTTCGTGGATCACGCTACCGTAGACTGCCAGAGACGCTGGTGCGGAATCGATGCCGGATCCATGGCTGCTCGTATTTTAGAGAGGTTAGAATGAAACAACGTCTGGATATATGGATGGTGGAACAAGGCTTGTCTGCCTCCCGGGAGAAAGCAAAGGCAATGATCATGTCCGGTATCGTATTCGTGAACGGACAAAGAGAAGACAAGCCCGGAACCACATTTGATGAAAATGCTGCAAAAACCATAGAGATTCACGGGACCACACTCCCTTACGTCAGCCGTGGCGGTCTGAAACTGGAGAAGGCGGTCAGGCAGTTCGGATTATCTTTTGATGGTCAGATCTGCATGGATGTGGGAGCTTCCACAGGGGGATTCACGGATTGCATGCTACAAAACGGCGCAGCCAAGGTGTTCTCCATCGACGTAGGAAGAGGACAGCTGGACTGGAAACTGCGCAACGATCCCCGTGTCGTCTGTATGGAAAAAACAAATATGCGATATGTTACTCCGGATGATATCGGAGAAGCTGTAGACTTTGTCTCTATCGATGTATCTTTTATCTCCCTTTCCAAACTGCTGATCCCGGTGCGGGATTGCCTGAAAGAAGAAGGCCAGGTGGTCTGTCTGATCAAACCGCAGTTTGAAGCCGGGAGAGATAAAGTAGGAAAAAAAGGAGTTGTAAGAGATAGAAAAGTACACGAGGAAGTAATCTGCCAGGTGATGGATTATGCATCATCCATCGGTTTTTCCCTGCGGAATCTTGACTATTCACCGATCAAAGGTCCGGAAGGGAATATTGAGTACCTGCTTCATCTGAAGAAGTGCCAGGAACCGGATGAGGTTGATAAAACAGCCATCCCTGCGGTGGTAGATGCCTCCCATGACGCTTTATCTCACAAAGAAAGCCTATGAAACAATTTTTGATCATTACAAACAAAGAGAAAGATAGAGATTCCATCGTCACCGACCAGATCCGTATGTACCTGGAGGAACGGGGGGCAGTCTGTCATTGTTTCAAAGACTATTCCAAGGATAAATCCAGAACTCTGGATGTACCGGAAGGAACAGAATGTATCCTTGTGATCGGAGGGGACGGCACTATCTTAAATGCCGCCACAAAAGTCATCGGCAGGAATATTCCCCTGCTGGGTATTAATCTTGGAACATTGGGTTTTCTGGCCGAAGTAACCGTAAATGATATCAATGAGACCTTGGAGCATCTTCTGGAGGACGATTATCAGATTGAGCACCGCACCATGATTGCCTGTGAGATATACCGGGGCGGAGAGAAGATAGAGACCTATACGGCTCTTAACGATATCGTCATCTCCAAGAGCACTTACTCCAATGTGGTGGGATTGAGCGTTCGGATCAATGAGACTGATATAGAGAGTTATTATGCCGATGGGGTAATCGTATGTACTCCCACAGGATCCACTGCCTATAATCTGTCTGCCGGAGGTCCTATACTGAATCCCACATGCAAGAATTTTGTACTTACTCCCATCTGCCCGCATTCCCTGACTACCAGGAGCGTTGTTATGGCTAAGGAAGATATCATCAAGATCCGCATTATGGCTCCCTCTGCAGGGAGAGATTCCTTACAATCCATCGTGGTCTATGACGGGCGAAAGGGTGTAGAACTTTATCCGGAGGATGAAATCCGGGTGTTTAAAGCCCAGGCAGTAACTCCTTTCA
>JBGVCE010000174.1:0-8192 GCA_045226235.1 Anaerobutyricum sp. | reverse complement strand
CGGCCTCTCCCACGAATACTTCTCCCGTATTTTTGAGAGTATAAAGAAAGAAGCGGAAAAGCTCGGGTACGACATCACATTTATCAGTCAGAACCTGGGCACCATGTCCATGGATTATCTGGAGCACACCAGATATCGCAGTTGTGATGGAGTGGTAATCGCCTCGGCAGACTTTCATGATCCGGCTATCGTGCGACTGGGTGAAAGCGATGTCCCCACGGTAACACTGGACTACCAGTTTGACAGCCGCACAGCCATCCTGTCCGACAACGTACAAGGTGTGGAGGCGCTGGTACGGTACGTATACGGCAAGGGCCACCGCCGGATAGCTTTTATCCATGGGGAACTAACCTCCGTTACTCAAAAGCGTCTGGCCAGTTTTAAAAAGACCTGTATGGAACTGGGGATTCAGGTTCCACCGGAATACATCCTCCAGGGTATTTATCACGATCCCAAGTCCAGCGGTCTTCAGACCAGGGCATTGCTTGCATTGCCGGAGCCACCCACATGTATCTTTTATCCGGATGATTTCTCCTATATCGGAGGAATGAACGAGCTGGAGCGGCAGGGAGTTCAGGTACCGGAACAAATGAGCACTGTAGGCTACGACGGCATCCACCTTTCTGAGGTACTACGTCCGCGACTGACCACTTACCGGCAGAATGCGGAGCGCATGGGTGCTGAAGCAGCACGTTTATTAATAGAAGAGATTGAACAGCCAGACACCTGGCTACCTCAACAGATCACAGTGGAGGGCCAACTGCTGGAAGGAGGTACAGTCGCAGAACCCGGTTGATATGCGGATGCATTCAATATAAAGTAAATAAAAAAATATTAAATCAAAGAGAGGAGAAACAAATCATGAAGAAAACGTTAGCAGTACTGTTGGCAACAGTTATGCTCTTCGGCCTTGTAGCTTGTGGTTCAAGCAGTGGCGGCGGCAGCAGCCAGCCAGAGGAGAAGACAGAGCAGGTCGAAAAGACAGAGCAGGGTAAAGTGTTTAATATCTATGCCTGGAATGAAGAGTTCAAAGGATTCTTCGAGAAGTATTACACCGTTCCGGAAGGCGTTACTGTCAACTGGATTATCAACCCCAGCGATGGCGGCGTATATCAGCAGAAACTGGATGAAGCTCTGATGAATCAGGAAAATGCCGCCGCCGATGATAAGATCGACTTGTTCCTGGCAGAAGCTGACTACATTGGTAAATATGTCAATTCCGACTACACAATGGATGTCGCATCTATTGGTTATCAGAATGCCGATACCATGTATGATTACACCATCAAGGCTGCTTCCACCGATGACGGTGTCTGCAAGGGTGTTTCCTTCCAGTGCTGTCCTGCTGCTGTAATCTACCGCAAGAGCATCGCGAAAGACGTGCTTGGCACCGACGTTCCGGAAGAAGTTCAGGCCAAGCTTGATTCCTGGGAGAAATTTGATGCTGTTGCTGCAGATGCCAAGGCAAAAGGTTACTATATGACCGCTTCCTTCGCAGAGACTTTCCGTGCATTCTCAAACAACTGCACAAAACCTTGGGTTGATGAGAACAACAATCTTCAGTTTGATGATCAGATTACAGCCTGGATGGATCAGACCGACAACTACATCAAAAACGGCTACACTCTGACCGCAGGTGTATGGGACACTGAAAAGACCAACGAAATGTTCAAAGACGGCAAGACCATGTGCTTCTTTGGCCCTGCCTGGTATTATAACTTCTGTATGACCAATGCCCAGGATCCCGACAACGGCTGTGTTGGTGACTGGTGTATCGTAAAAGGACCTCAGGCTTACTTCTGGGGCGGCACCTGGCTGTTAGCTGCCAATGGTTCCGACAACACCGAGATGCTGAAAGACATCTTTGAGACCTTCACCATCAACGAAGATGTATGCTCCAAACTGGTTGAAAACGAGAACCAGTACCCGAACAACACCAAGGTCGTTGAGAAATATGCAAACGATGAAAACTATGGCAACACATCCATCCTTGATGGCCAGAACGATATCAAAGTTTTCTCTGAGCTTGCTAAAGATATTAAGTGGGAAAACCACACCAACTATGATCAGTTACTTAACGAAGGTCTGCAGAACAAGCTGCAGGAGTACTACAAAGGCTCTGTTGATAAAGACACTGCTATGAAAAACTTCTACAACTACGTTAAAGAGACTTACGCCAATATCAACGTTCCGGAATGATCATCCGGCAAACTGCTGAGGCAGGGGTCTTCCCTGCCTCCATTTTTTAATCCTAAAACCTCGAAGGGGGATGATCCGATGAAGAAACTTCATCAGGCGGGAAACCGCCCAAATAAATCAGTTAGCTATGCAAAGTGGGGCTACATATTTATCGCCCCCTTCTTTATCGCTTATATTATATTTACCCTGATCCCACAGTTTTTGACGATTTACAATAGCTTTTTTGAGACTTACCGGGACGGGCTGACCCAGATTGGCCCCAACTTTGTGGGATTGGCAAATTACAAAGCCCTGTTCACTCCCGAAGCAGAAGGTACCATCCGTATTCTTAAATATGCGGCGAACACTATGATCATGTGGATTGCCGGCGCTGTGCCACAGTTCCTCATTGCCATACTTCTGGCTTTGTTTTTCACCAGTACCCGGCTGAATATCAAGGGACAGGGATTCTTTAAAACAGTCATCTACATGCCCAACCTGATCATGGCAGCGGCATTTTCCATGTTGTTCTACACTTTATTCTCCCGCGTGGGCCCGATTCAGGCTCTGCTGGAACAATGGGGTGTGATCGACAATAATTTTGATTTTTTCTCGCACACCATTACCGTCCGGGGCATGATTGCCTTGATGAACTTCCTGATGTGGTTTGGTAACACGACAATCGTACTGATGGCAGGTATCATGGGTATCGATCAGGACCTGTTTGAGGCAGCTGCCATTGACGGTGCCAATTCCGTACAGACATTCTTCCGTGTTACCCTGCCGTTGTTGATGCCAATCCTGGTATATTGTCTTATCACTGCCCTGATCGGCGGCGTCCAGATGTACGATGTGCCCCAGGTATTGACCAATGGCCGTGGCGAACCAAACGAGCTTTCACGAACACTGGTTATGTACCTGAACGGATACTTACGAAACAAGAACTACGGTATGGCCGGCGCAATCTCCGTGATTATCTTTATTATCACCGGAATCCTGGGGGGAATCGTATATAAAATACTCTCCGCCCAGTATAAGGAAGGCGCCGCCAAGCACAGAGAGAGAAAGGGGAACGTATTATGAGAATGAGCGATAATACTGCCAGCCGTCTCAAGCTGGCAATCCTGCGCGTAATCGTCTACGCTATCCTAATCTTTTTGTGTGTGTTATGTTTATTTTTCTTTTACCTTATGATTGTTAATGCCAGCCGTTCTAACGCGCAGCTTGCCACAGGTTTTTCCATCCTTCCTAAAGGAAATTTTATCGACAACCTGAAAAACGCCTGGAACGACAGTTCCATTAACATCCCCAGGGGTATGCTGAACAGTTTGATTATCGCGCTTTCTACCGCGGTACTCACCACCTATTTTTCAGCCCTGACCGCCTACGGTATCCATGTATACGATTTTAAAGGCAAGAAATTTGTCTTCACTTTTATCATGGCTATCATGATGATTCCTGCTCAGGTATCTGCCCTTGGTTTCGTGCAGGTAATGACCAAATTCAACCTGCTAAACAACTATATCCCGCTGATTGTTCCCGGCATCGCTGCCCCCGTGGTCTTCTTCTATATGAAGCAGTACATGGAGAGTGTGCTTCCGTTGGAAATCATCGATGCCGCCCGGGTGGATGGATCCGGTGAATTCCGGACCTTTAACACAATTGTACTTCCAATCTTAAAGCCTGCCATCGCGGTACAGATGATCTTCTCTTTCGTTACCTCCTGGAATAACTACTTTATTCCTGCATTGCTGTTGGATAAGGCGGAAATGAAGACGGTTCCTATCATGATTGCTCAGCTTCGAAGTGCCGACTATTCCAAATTCGATATGGGTAAAGTATACATGTTTATCCTTCTGTCGATTCTGCCGGTACTGATCATCTATGTAATTCTGTCCAAGTCAATCATAAAAGGCGTAACTTCGGGCAGTGTCAAAGGTTAGGGAATAATAGGAGATTACAGCATGAAGATATGGAAAGGATATCAGAAAGGTATCAATCTGGGAGGCTGGTTCTCCCAGTGTGATTATACAAAAGAACGCTATGACAATTTTATCCGCGAAGAAGACTTTGCGGTAATCCGCTCCTGGGGCGCAGATCATGTGCGCCTGCCCATCGACTACAATCTGCTGGAAGAAGCGGATGGCAGGCCCATCGAAGCCGGATATGAACGGTTGGAAAGGGTGGTGGGCTGGTGTCAGGCACAAAACCTTAACATGGTCCTGGATCTGCATAAAACTGCCGGTTTCTCCTTTGATCCGGGGGAAAAAGAGGCCGGCTTCTTTGAAAACGAGGCTTATCAGGAACGTTTCTACCGGCTGTGGGAAAACATAGCCCGGCATCTGGGGCATCACGCCGACATGCTGGCCTTCGAACTGTTAAATGAGATCACAGAGAAGGAATACGGAGAGCTCTGGAACCGGATCTCCCATGAATGTATCCGAAGAATACGTCAGTATGCGCCGGATACTGTCATCCTGGTGGGAGGCTACTATCATAACAGCGCAGTGGCAGTCAAGGACATCGCGGCTCCTTACGATGATCGTATCGTTTTCAACTTTCACTGTTACGAGCCGTTGATCTTCACCCATCAAGGAGCACACTGGATGCCCGGTATGGATCTTAACTTCCGCATCCCCGTCTCCGCCACCTTTGGGGAGATGGATGATGCTTCCCATAAAATGTCAACAGAGTCCTGCGCCGGCCTGGACAAGTGGCCTGCAGACACAACTCTGACCACCGGGTACTTTGAAGACTTTATGTCGGATGCTGTCCGTGCTGCCGAGCGGTACGATGTGCCGCTGTACTGTGGAGAATACGGGGTAATCGATCGTGCCAGGCCGGAGGATGCGCTGGTCTGGTTTACCATGATTCATGAGGCTTTTGAGAAATATGGCATCGGACGTGCCGCCTGGTCCTACCGCCAGATGGACTTTGGTCTGTCGGATGCCCGTATGGATGAAGTTAGGAATGAACTGGTGAAAGTTCTATAATACCAGATTAATAAATGGTATAAAAAATCCTTGGGTTAAGGAAGCTCCATAACCCAAGGATTTTGTTTTATCATACAGATTTACCTAATAGGGGTTTACTCCTCCCGGTCGGAGAAGCGGAACATGGACTTGCGTAATTCATTGGTCTGATCGTAGCGTTTTCCGCCCCAATACAACCTTCCTGCCATCTCACATTTCGGTCCCAGCTCCACATCCTTCATGGCGTATTTTAGGAATTCTTCCACACCGGTACGGTCTACGATATAGCCGATATGCTCTTTTGCTTCCACCGCTGCCATATCCAGATAGTCATCCAGGTAATCATAGGTATTTTTGATGATCTTGCATACGCTCTCTTCATCTGCCCATTTGAGGAAATCTTCTCCCAGACGGGGATTCTTCTTACCGGTACGTCCCAGAAGTTCCAGACGGAAATAATGTTCTTCACTTCTGGTCCAGGCACGGGTCGGGCAATAATTCACACAAACACCGCAGCCGATACATTTGTTAGTGTCACGAACAATCTTGCCATTCACCACACTCAGAGCTCCCACACTTCGTTTGGAACAGTATTTTACACACTGCTCACAGCCAATGCAACGATTGGGATCATATTGTGGCTCCGTCTGACCGATGATACCGAAATCATTCAGACGCACATGGGCACAGTCATTGGAGCAACCGGTACAGGCAATCTTCACATGGTGATTGTTAGGGAAGATCATCTTATCAATCTTGGCAGCCAATGCTTTGGTATCATAACATCCGAAGGGGCACAGTTCTTTTCCGGGACATGCCACCACATTCCGGGTGCCGGAAGCAGGATAACCTTCCCCGGGCTCTCCCTGGTTCACCTTGGTGTTCTCGATGATCAGCTGAAGTTCCTCGTTCACCTTGTCCCTGTCTTCGATCCGGATATGGGGAATCTCAAATCCCTGCCGGTTTGTCAGGTTGATGGTTCCATCCCCGTATTTCTCCGCGATCTCAACCACCCTCATGAGGGATTTGGCATCGATCACGCCACCGGGAACTCTAACTCGGGAAGCAATCTCGCCCCTATACTTTGACTGGCGAAAAGCATTCTTTTTGTATTCTTTCATATTATAATCTCTGATCATGAATCCTTCCCCCCTTAGTCAATCATATCTTTGGATTCCGTATAGTTGAATACCGGACCATCCAGACAGATATATTTCTCACCTACACGGCAGTGACCACAGATACCAAGGCCACAGCACATCTTACGTTCCTGGGATACCCAGATATTTTCTTCCTTAAAGCCTTTATCCAGGAGCCCCATAACCGAAAACCGCATCATGGCAGGAGGTCCTACAACGATAGCGCGGGCTTTCTCCACATCTTTCAATGGAATCTCCGGGATGTATTTTGTAACAAGACCCACTTTGCCCTCATAGTCTTCCGGGGCTCCATCTACAGTAAGCCACAGGTCCAGTCTTTCCTCCCAATTCTTCAGATCATCGCGGAAGAGCATATCATCCGGG
The DNA here is from genome assembly GCA_045226235.1 of Anaerobutyricum sp. Classification (GTDB taxonomy): domain Bacteria; phylum Bacillota; class Clostridia; order Lachnospirales; family Lachnospiraceae; genus Anaerobutyricum. The sequence continues at coordinate 1,519 of JBGVCE010000174.1, read as the reverse complement.
CTTCGGAAACCAACGATCACATGCTTATCCTGAGCATCTTCCGTCAGTGAGAGAGCTTCAATGACTCCACGTACCGGGGATACTCCGGTACCGCCCGCAACCACGATCACTTCACCATCCCTGTAGAGATCCAGGTCAAATCCGTTTCCATAGGGGCCACGCATCAGAATGCTCTGTCCCTTCATATGTTCAAATACCATATTGGTAACACGGCCAACACGACGGATGGTGAGATCTACAGAGACTCCTTCTTCTATGCCGGAAACAGATATGGGAGCTTCCCCGAATTTCGGAATGGATACTTCAAAAAACTGTCCGGGTTTTACCTCCCCGGCAAAAGCCATGCGGAAGGTATACTCTTTCTCGGTATGTTTGATGACATCCAGTATCTCGGAAGGACTGGATACGTAGGGATTATTATTCGTCATGCTCATTACTCTCCCTCCTTTACTTCCGCATTTACTTTGTTGATCAGATTGGAAAATGAAATATACTCCGGACAGACATCATCACAGCGTCCGCAGCCTACACACATATCGTAGCCATAACGTTTCCTGAAATCATATATTTTATGCAGCACCTTAAAGCGCATTCTCTCCCCATGTTTTCTGCGGTACTGGCCTCCGCCGGCAACAGTAGAATAACCGTCGATCATACAGGATCCGCCCACTCTGCGGCGTTCACCTACCTTGCCGTTATCTGTGTAAAATGCATCCTGCATGGTGAAGCAGGTACAGGTCGGGCATACCAGGTTACAACGTCCACAGGCTACACAACGTTTATCATATTCTTTCCACAGATCAGACTGATAGATACTGTTTGGAACTGTCTCCGGAATTGTTACCTTGGTCTCGTTCTCCGTAACATAATCAACTGCCACCTCTTTGGCCGCAGCCCCTGCCTTCTTAAACAATTCATTTAAGGCAGAATCCTTAACATCCACTTCAAACTGATCTCCGGAATAATTCAGGGCAAACAGGTAGCCTTCTTCCGTCTTATTCGTGCCCATGCTGACACAGAAACATTCCTGGAAGCTGGCAGGACAGCCGATCAGAACAAATTTCACATGATCCCTGACTTTTTTGTAAAAAGGATCCACATGTTTACCGTTATTAAGATAAATCTGATCCAGCCTCTTCACTGCATGCATATCACAGCTTCTAAGGAAAATGATGGCATCACTGCAGTCGATATCCGCTTCTTTTATCACATTTTCCGTGAAGAAAAACAGGGTTTGCGACAGCGGTGTCAGAATCTCCTTAAAGGAAAAATCAGATTTTTTCTCCAGTTCGATCTCAGAGCTCTCAGAGATGAAATCGTAGATTACAACATCTGTGTCCGTAAATCTTCCTTGTCCGATTTTAAGAACAGGTGCATAGAGCCGATAGTTCTTTCCCAGCTCAGTTAAAACCTGGTCAAATTCGGACCGGGTTAGTGTGTACCCCATAAAAATACCTCCGTTAAATGATTGTCATTAGTTTCAAATATGAAATACAATCTCCGGTTAGGAGATGGGTAT
>JBGVCE010000173.1:0-8306 GCA_045226235.1 Anaerobutyricum sp. | reverse complement strand
CTCGGGGAGTTCATGGCTCCTTGGTCAAGTGGTTAAGACACCGCCCTTTCACGGCGGTAACAGGAGTTCAAATCTCCTAGGAGTCATATGGCGCAGTAGCCAAGTGGTAAGGCAATGGTCTGCAACACCAGTATCCACCGGTTCAAATCCGGTCTGCGCCTCTTATACGAAGGAAAAGGATTTCTTGATTTAATGCAGGAAATCCTTTTTTTAGTTTTCAAAAGTTCGAATTTCCCATAAATGGAAAATTCGAACTTTTTTTGTATATTTTAACCATTTCCTGAAGTTCAAAAGAGCCTTTTATTATGATATGATAAGAACATCTTAACTATTTGCAAAGGACAGATTGTACGTGGAAAACAGATGTCCAAAGATATTCTGTAGGGACTTAAAAGAAAGGAGAAAAGAGATGAAGAAAAAGAGAAGGTTACTGGCCCATTGCCTGGTGCTTGTACTCTGCCTTTTGATGACATTGATTCCGTCATCTCCGGTGAATGCGGAGGGGAGTGAGGTCACAAGAGAAGAGTGGATTCACAGGCTGGTGGAAACATTTGATCTAAGCGTGGAGGAAGATGCTGCGCCGGATAATTATTATCCGGATTTATCGACAGAAGATACCTATTATTCTGATATGATTGTTGGTATCCAATTTGGATTGTTAGATGTCGATGCAGGAGAAAATGTTGAACCGGCAGCTGCTGCTTCGAGAGAGTTCGCGGCACATACACTTAATCTATGCCTCGGTTATCAGCCGGGAGAAGAAAACACCGCTACTTTCAGCGATGTGGCAGATTGCAAATATCCCGTAGATGACCAGATCGCCGTTAATCAGAACTGGCTATCATTAGTTGACGGGGCTTTTCTTCCAGGCAAGGAGATTACCGGCACTGAGGCAGACCAGATGATCGCTGCTGCCACAGCGGCACTGGAGCAGGAAAACGTAGAAACCAACTATGAGAATACCTACGAGTACGAACTGACATCAGATGTTGTGGAGATTCCGGCAGATACGGCATATGAGTGGGTAGATGAGAATACTCTGAAGATCACAAACTGTCCGGACACCTTGAAAGAGGGCAGTGATTTTATCCTTCATATGGGTGAGATCGACGGTACTTACAATGCAAAGACTATCACGAAAGAAGGATTTGTATCTACCATCACAGTGGGAGAAACTGAAAATCAGGAGATCGTCTCATCCATCGATGCCCAGGGGGAACTGGATTTAAGTAATGTATATATCGAGCCCGCGGAAGGCATGGACATATATTATGTAGAAAAAAGTACCGGGGAAACCTATGACACCCTGCAAAATGCCATCAAAGCAGCTCCTAAGAGTAAGAAAGACGGTCAGATTGATCTTAGCGGATTAAAAATAAAGGGAAGCGGTAAGACGAAACTGAGTGAGTCCATTTCTATCAGCGTCGGATTTTCTTTATCGAAACCTAAGATTGTTTATAAAATCGATACTTCCAAAAAGAAAGTCAGTGTAAAACTGACGGGAGAATTGGAATTAAATTATAAGATTGAAGCAGAAGAAACCGACGTCTTAGGATCAATCAGCGATTTAAAATTGTTCATGGTCGGAGTGCCTGGAATCGGCGGATTTGTGGTTAGCACTAAAGCAGAAGCCAAGGCAAGTATCGGAGGCAAGGTTAAAAGTAACATTGAGGTAGGCGTTGCTTACGACAACGGAGACTTACGTGGCATAGGCAAGTTTGGAGCAAAACAGCACAGCATCAAAGCCGAAGCAACGGCCGCTGTAGGACTAAAAGCATCACTTGGGATCAATGATATTCCCGGTGATATCGTAGTTGCCGAAGTTTATCTGGAAGGCGGAGGAAAAGCCAGCATTAAGAGTGAAACCTTTAATGATGGAAAGAAGCCGGATAACTGTACTCATTTTGCGGCTTATGTCTATGCGGAAGCCGGCTTTGAAGCCAAGGTTAAATTTGGCTTCAGCAGTATCAGCGGTGGCGCTGAATGGGAGATACTGAATGATGAAAACAGCCCCATGAAGGTGGTTAAACACTACGAAGACGGAAAACAGGTTCCAGGCTGTACCAGAGGAATCCACTGGAGTGATAAATATTATACCGGTGGGAGTTCGATCTTCTCTGACTCCGGATGGAGCGGCGGAGATAATTCGTATCTGCTGGATTCTGAAGGAAAACCCTACTGTATCTTCACTTATAGCCTGAACGATGATGATCAGGCGACCATTACCAAATACGAAGGAAACATGCGCAACCTTACGATTCCGGAGACCATTGACGGCTATACGGTTATTGCCATTGGCAAAGATGTATTTAATGGAAATTCCTTGCTGACCAGTGTTACTTTCCCGTCCACGGTTAAGACCATCGGAGAGAGGGCCTTCTTCGGTTGCGGTAACCTGTCCTGGATTAATTTTGCGGAAGGATTGGAAATCATCGGAAAACAAGCTTTTGCAAGCTGTCCTTCCCTGACCATAGTGACGATCCCTGATAGTGTTACCGAAATACATGAGGGAGCATTTGCACAATGTACCAACCTGGCAAGGGTTATTCTGTCCAGGAATCTGGCAAGAATGGATGCCCATGCCTTCTTTAATGACGATAAGATTGATTCCATCGAGATCCCCAAGAGTCTCACTGCATCGTACACAGCCTATATCTATCAGTACGCATACGATTATCAGGCAGGAGCATTCTATGGTTGTGATGGATTGAAAAATATCACCTTTGAACAGGGAACCACAGCGGTGGCAGAGAACCTGTTTGCCAACTGTCCTGGTATCGAGGAAGTCAGCTTTAATGATACCATTACCTCTATCGGAGGATACGCATTTGGAAATTGTGATTCGTTAAGGAAGATTACCCTTCCGGGATCCCTGACTTATATCGGCAGACAGTCCTTTGCCGGCTGTGAGCAGCTTGCGGAGGTAAACATTCCGGATTCCGTGACTACTATCGATGCAGGAGCATTTGCCGCCTGCACCAACCTGGCAAAAGTAAAATTGTCCAAGGGACTTGTCAGAATGAATGCTCATGCCTTCTACAATGACGACCTGATCACGGAGATCGAGATTCCTAAGAACTTAAAAGAAGGGGACACGGCCTATATCTATGAATATGCTTATGATTACCAGTGGGGACCTTTCTATGGTTGTGACGGACTGAAAAATATATCCTTTGAGAAAGGAACCACGGAGATACCGAAGGGATTGTTTGCCAACTGTCCTGGCATCGAGGAAGTCAGCCTTCCGGATACCATCACTGTGATCAGATCCCAGTGCTTTACCAACTGTAAACATCTGACCAAGGTTAACTTCTCAGAAGGATTAACCACCATTGGACCTCAGGCCATGGCAAACTGCCCGGATCTTACCAGCCTGATTTTACCTGACAGTGTTACGTTCATCTATGAAGGGGCATTTGCCCAGTGTGCTACTCTGTCAGAGGTGAAACTGCCCAAGAATCTTGCAAAAATGAATGCTCATGCATTCTTTAATGATGATTCGATCACGGAGATCGAGATTCCTAAGAGCTTAAAAGAAGGCGATACAGCCTATATCTACGAATATGCTTATGATTACCAGTGGGGACCATTCTACGGATGTAACGGACTGAAAAAGGTCACATTTGAAGAAGGAACCACAGAGGTTACCACCGGTTTGTTTGCGCATTGTCCGGGGATTGAAGAGATCGTGATTCCGGATACGGTGATTACCCTGGAAGAAAACAGCTTCTTAAAGGCAACCGGACTGACCAAGCTAACCTTAGGAAAAAATGTTGAGAAGATTGGGAATTCTTCCTTCAACGGATGTACTTCCTTATCGGCTGTAGAGATTCCAGACAGTGTGAAATCTTTAGGAACCTATGTCTTCAATGGATGTAAGAGCATGACAGAAGCGAATTTGCATGTCGGCTGCACAAGGATTCCAAACTATACCTTCTGTGACTGTTCCTCCTTAAAATCCATCAGTTTCCCTGAAGGACTGACCACGGTGGGAAGCTATGTATTTAAGAACTGCACGGCTCTCTCAGAAGTTAAGTGGAATGAAAACCTTACGGGTATAGAGGGTCATGCCTTTGAAAACTGTGATTCCCTGTCGGCTGTCGCGTTACCTGCCAAGGTTTCCGGTCTGGGAGAAGCAGCATTCTATGATTGTGACGGACTGGTGGATCTGAATATCCCGGATTCGGTAACATCCATAGGGAATAAAACATTCTACACCTGTGAATTACTGAAAAATGTTCATTTAGGAACAGGATTAAAGACAATCCCATCCTATGCCTTTTATGAGTGTCCGGCACTCGAGGAGATCGTAATTCCATTTAAGGTGACAAAGATTGCCGGATATGCCTTTAATAATAATACCTCTTTAACCGCCATCACTATCCCACGAAGCGTGACGGCTATCGAGACGACAGCCTTCAGTTATCCGGATAAGATGAAGATCTACGGAGTCAGCGGGACCTATGCTGAGACCTTTGCCAAGGACAACGGTTATACATTCATCAGTAAGGAAGTGAATGCCACCGGTGTGAGTCTGCCGGAACCGGAGATTACCATCAACAGGGGACAGACAGTTCTTCTGCAGCCTAAGATCGAACCGGCAGATTTCACGGATGCTGTCACATGGAGATCCTCGGATACTTCTGTGGTGACTGTGGATGAAGGAAGCATTACGGGAGTATCTGCAGGCACAGCAACCATAAAGATTAATGTAGGAGACGTCAGCACCAACTGTAAAGTTACCGTTCTTCAACCGGTGACGAGCATATATGTCGATTATGGTCCGTCAGAAATGGAAGCGCTGGATACTTACCAGTTTACAGCCAGTGTATATCCTGATAATGCCAATAACAAAACCATTATCTGGGCCAGCTCCGATCCGGCCGTTGCTGTGATTGACGAAAACGGACTGGTCACTGCCAAGGCAAAAGGAACAACGACGATTTCCGCAACAGCGACCGACGGAAGCGGTGTCAGATCAAGCAGAACGGTCAAGGTTTCGAACAATGCTGTAATATGTACATCCGTGGAGGAACTGGAGAGCCCGCATAATTATGTCAATGACTGCTCTGATTTCTGGGTTTATCAGCTGGCAGACGCTGCACGCATGGCAGTTACCTTTGATGAGAAAACCAACATAGAAGAAGGATTCGATTATCTTTACCTCTATGATGCCAAGAAGGAACAGGTAGGGAAATATACCGGAACTGAATTGGCAGGAAAGACCATCACCGTTAAGGGTGATACGGTCAGAATCAAACTGGTAAGCGATGACGCAGGTAATGAATGGGGATTCAAGGTTACAAAGGTTGAGCCTGATAATTCCTGCTTACATGAATCCACCAGCATTCAGAATGTCCGCGAAGCAACCTGCACGGAAGAAGGATATACCGGAGACGAAGTATGTGATGAGTGCGGAACCGTGATCAATGCCGGCACAAAGGTGGATGCCCTGGGGCATGATTGGGACTATGACCATTATGAAGAAGAGTCCTGTGAAGAAGACGGAATGGAAGTTTATGTCTGCGACCGCTGTGGAGAGACAAAAGAGGAAGTAATTCCTGCCACCGGTCACGATATGAGTGATTGGGAGAGTGACTCTGACTTCTCCTGCACAGAGGGAGGAACGGAAATCCGCTACTGTTATAACTGTGATTATGTGGAGACACGGCAAGTTCCGGCATCCGGTCATGAATGGGAGTCTGTTTACACGACAGATAAAGAGGCAACCTGCACCGAAGAGGGAAGCCAGTCAATTCATTGTGAGAACTGTAATGAGAAGAAGGATGCGCAGGCAATCCCGGCCCTTGGACATTCCTGGTCTGCCTATACTACCACTACACTGCCCACAGTCTTTAAGGCAGGATCTCAGAAGCGAACCTGTGCAAGATGTAAGAAAATCCAGACAAGGACGCTGACTAAACTGACTCCGAAGATTAAATTATCGGCAGCCAAGAAGACGATCAAGAAAAAGAAATCCTTTACTCTTACGGTTTCAGGCCTGGCCAGAGGGGATTCCGTTAAGTCTGTGAATACCAGTAAGAAAGCAATTGCAACGGTGAAAAAGGTGAAAGCAAATCAATACAAGATCACCGGCAAGAAGAAAGGTAAGGCCAAGATTACGGTTATGCTGAAGTCCGGAAAGAAAGCAGTCTGCACCGTTACAGTAAAATAAGCAGATTCTGCTGATGTGACCGGGTACAAATCGAAAAATCATAACAGAAAAAATAGCTGAACCAGGAAAAGGCCGCCGCCCGGGTTTACGGGCGACGGCCTTATTCTATGGATTGATAAGCTTATAATTCAATTCTCCCATCCAATGCTCTGGACAGGGTAACTTCATCGATGTATTCCAGCTCTCCTCCGATGGGGACTCCGCTGGCAATCCGTGTAATCTTAAGATCATAGGGTTTAAGCTTCTTGGTGATATACATGGCGGTTGCCTCACCGTCCAGACTGGAATTGGTGGCAAGGATAATCTCCTTGATGTTGCCTTCGGCCACCCGGGTCTCCAGTTCTTTAAACCGGATATCATCGGGACCTTTTCCCAGGCTTGGGACCAGGGAACCCTGAAGAACATGATATACCCCGTCATACTGACCGGTTTTCTCATAGGCAGCCAGGTCTTTGGTGTGCTCCACCACCATGATGGTGCTGTGATCCCGCTTGCTGCTGGAACAGATGGGGCAGACCTCCTCGTCGGTTAAGGTACAGCAGACCTTGCAGTAGCGGATCTTCTTCCGGGCTTCCACCAGAGCCTGGGCCAGATGCTCCACATGTTCCTCCGGCATATTGATGATGTGAAATGCGAGACGCTGGGCGGATTTTCCTCCGATGCCCGGAAGCCTTCTCAACTCATCGATCAGATTTGTAATCGGCTTGCTATAGTAGTTCATTAGAAGCCAAATCCTCCGAGACCGCCGGTAAATTTACCCATCTGTGCCTGACTGTCTGCCTCCATGGCGCGGAGTGCTTCATTGGTAGCAGCGACGATAAGGTCTTCCAGCATTTCGATGTCGTCAGGATCTACCACTTCCTCAGCGATTTTGACGGAAGTTACTTCCTTCTTACCGGAAACCGTCACAGTGACAACGCCGCCGCCGGCGCTGGCTTCATAACTCTTCTCTTCCAGAGCTTTCTGTGTTTCTTCCATCTGACGCTGCATCTTCTGCGCCTGTTTCATAAGATTATTCATGTTTCCCATGCCCGGGAAACCGCCGCCTCTTTTTGCCATATAATAATTCCTCCGTATTGATCGTTTTTATTTTTATAATTAAGAATGACAGAGTAGAAAAATATCTTATATAAGATACCACATTTACTCTTCCTCGTCCACTTCTACTTTTACCAGGTGGATGGAGTTTAAGTTGATGGGGTTGGTGGCAGATCTGGCCACAGTACTTTCGGAAATACACTGAAATGTGACTTCCTTTCCGGTCTGCTCCGCAACCATCTCTGATAAAATGTTCAGATTTTCGTGGTTGTTCTGCTCAAAATAACCCTTGGGTACTTTGTCTTCTTCCTTGAAAATGAGCTGCATTACCTCGCTGCTTTCCGACACTGCCAGGCGGGCTTTCTTTAGCTGGAGGCGCATGGGTGGGCTAAATTCGCCGATGATCTCCTGCCATTTGGAGGCAATCTTCTTAAGGTCTGCCACCTGGGCGGGAGTGAAACGGTGTTTCAGTTCCTTTTCTGCCTGGTCCCCGGAGAGGACCCTGGAGCGGGATGAAGGGTTAGGCTGCCCGGGTGCCTGATTTCCGGCATAGGAAGCCTGAGCCAACAGGTCAGGAGATAAGAAACTGCCATTTTCCAGCTTCTCTTCCAGGACACGGATCCGATCCAGGAGACTGTCGGTTCCGGTTTCCATCTGAGGCTGGCATAGCTTGATAAAACCTACCTCCAGAAGAATCCTTTTCTGAGTGGTATAACGCAGTTCATTTGACAGTTCCGATAGGATCCGGATAAAACGAAGCAAGGTATTGGTATCACAGCGCCAGCTGTCCTCCCTTAATTCCTGGATGGACTGGGATGACATCTCCAGATTGTCTTCTCCTGCCCGGGGATCTTTCAGGATCAGCAGATTACGCAGATACCAGAGAAAATCTGATAGAAACTGAGTTAACTCCCGGCCGTCGTTGATGATATCGTCGATGATATTCAGGACCTCCCCTGTCTCCTGGTTCAGGATGTGGGCCAGCAATCTGCGGAAAAGAGCCGTGTCCACAGTGCCCAGCACCGACAGGACATTGTCGTAAGTGAGTTTTTCTCCCAGGAAGAAGGAGATACACTGGTCCAGCAGACTTAAG
>JBGVCE010000172.1:0-4935 GCA_045226235.1 Anaerobutyricum sp. | reverse complement strand
CTTGCTCTGTCAAATCCAAGCTCCCCGGCAAGTTCCTCGATCATGGAGCAGGCCGGCACAATGGAATAATGCCTGTTTTTCAGCTTCAGATCCAGAATACGCAGACCTTCGTCCAGGGCAGCTGCGATGGCAAGTTCATTAAGTCTGCGAAGCATCTCTGTCTTCAGCCCTCTCTGATCCAGTTTACCGTTAGAGTTCAGAGGGAAGCTGCCAAAGAGGAAGAAATGGGATGGAATCTTGAAGGAAGCGAGTTTTTTCTTCAGCCTTGCCCGTAGATCATCCTGATCCAATTGATCGGTTCGCAGAACCAGACAGGCTTCCACACTCTCCCCCCAGATAGGATGAGGAGCACCCAGCACTTTTGCCTCACGGATGGAAGGTTCCTGTAATAGTACCCTCTCGATCTCCACCGGTGAGATGTTTTCACCACTCCGGATAATGATATCTTTGATTCTACCGGCAAACTGTAACATGCCATCCATGGCAATTCTTCCCAGGTCCCCTGTGTGGAGCCAGCCATTCTGGTCAAAGGGCTGCTGGTCTTCTGGCAGACCATAATATCTGTTCATAAGAGTCGGCCCCTTCACAATGATCTCTCCGATATCACCCTGGGCAGCAAAACCTGTCTGTTCATTCCAGATCTTTACTTCGATATTCTTTAAGGGACGTCCCACCGAGAAGGCTCTCCTCTCCAAAGGATCCTTGGGAGATTCCACTGAAATAACCGGCGAGCACTCGGTCTGGCCATAACCGACCAGTATCTTTGCCCCGTCAAAAGTTTTCTCCAGACGCATCATCTCTACAGGAGTGGTAAAACCGCCACCTACGATACAGGTCTTCAAACGTCCAGCGATGGATTCTTCAAAATCAGGCAGCTGAGTCAGCATTCCATAAACTGCCCCCACAGAAGTCATATCCTCGATGGAATAACCTACGATCATATCCCTGAGAATCTCTGCTTTCAGAAGAGGAGTCAGGAAGACATGCTTTCCCATGCTCAGATATGCATTCATTACCAGCAGGCCATAACTATGGAACATGGGCAGGGCCAGGCAAAGCCTGCTGTTCACATCCTCCCCAAGCATGTCAAGTACCCCTTCCACATTGCTCAGAATAGAATAGGATGACAGTTCCACAGCTTTGGGAATAGATGTGGTACCTGTGGTATATATGATAACCTGGGTATCTTTAGGATCCCTCTCATTTTTCGCCTTAGATAGTTGATATTTATCTTCCTCGGTTAATTCCGGTATATTTTCCAGATTCCCGAAAACAGAAGACGGATATACTTTCTGCTGTGGAACCCCTGCCATGATCAATGCCTTGGCAGCCGCTGCAGGATCCTTAATACTAATCGTATTACCACCGATAATACCGCAGCTGGCACCTACCATTTTGGAAAGAGCAGACACATCCTCGTCCTTCAATCCGTAGTTCATCAGAACCGCCACTCCGCCGGCTTTAATTATCCCGAAGAATGAGATAGTCCATGCAAGATCGTTAAAGCCCCAGAGAACTGCCCTGTCGCCTTTTTGTAAGCCTCCCCGGATTAATTGAAGTGCACAGGCATCGGAAGCAGCCTCCAGCTGGGAGAAGGTCATGGTTGTCTTCTGACAGGTGACCGCAGGACTGTCCCCATACTCCAGTGCAGCTTGTTTCAGCATATCGGAAAATAATAATTTCTCAAATGTCATCTTGAACCTCCAGCTAGATTATAAACAATAATCCATAGATCATAATTTCTAGGCTTATTCTATCATAAATTACCCGATATATCAGCAAAAAAAGACATTTGGGAATAATAAACCTTCCCAAACGCCTTTTTTTTAATTCTTAAAAATCAGTATTCCCCTTCTGGTAGCCACAGCTCCGATCTCCGACATCTTCCGGGACAGATGGAATGAATTGACATCCGAAAAATTGAAAGAAACTACTCCTACAACATAATCTCTGATGTTATCAATGGTGTAAGTCTTTCCTGCAGTTTCTTCCCGGGTGTCTGTATCAGACTCCGAAGTCTTACCACTGTTTCCACAACCTGACGTGACCATAATGAATAAAAGCAGGCACGATACAATATGAAACAGTTTGAATTTTCTCATTAAATATCCCCTTTATAAACTGTCTAAACCTATCTTCACTCAGAAAAACGTTTACGGTTAAATTATACTGAATGCCCTTGGCAATTTCAATGTAAGAAAAAAAGCTTCATGAGATAAGAATTCACCTCATGAAGCCTGGATTTAGCCAGCTATATTATTTTATTGTTTTCAACCAATCTTTTAATGCATATTCCTCTTCAGGACCGGCGCCACATGCTGCTTTTCTTTTTGGGCAGTAATCACGTTTCGGGCAGGTCTCACAATCAGCACCTTCTACTCCACAGGGAGGCAGAGGCTTCTTGGTATCATCAAAGAGTTCATCCCCGCTTTTAAATCCGAAAGCCGGATGGAAATCAAACTTAATGGCACCCACAGCAATACCAGGGCCAACCGCTCTCTTAATCATGGCAATTCCTTCATTCCCAAAGCCGGCACATAACTCAAGAGCGGTGCATCCCTTTGCAACCAGCTCTTTGGCTACCTCCACTGCCTGAGAGTATGTGGAACATCCCACAACATTAAGATTGATATCTGCAGATGGAATCTCTGCGCGCTGTTTAGCCGGATCGCAGCCAGGAGCAACATAAATAAAAGCACATTCAAACATAGTTTTCACCTCATCGTATGACTAAAAATGGTATGAAATCCTGAAACATTAATCTTAGAAATATTATATCAAATCAGTTCCCGGTATAATGGAAGTATCTGTTCTCATAAATGAGAATATCTGGGCTTCATATGGTATACCGATAACAAGATGTTGATATCACGGCAATTTTGTTACAGTTTTTGATAGACATATCCCTGCCAGTTGGGGTACAATGTATCGTGAGGTATAAATGAATTGCATAAATATGCATTCCTGACATTATTAGAAGAACAATTACAGAAAGGAATACCCCATGATCAACGAAAATATCGAGATTGTAAAAAGCAAAGACCCAAAAATCGCGCGTGTGCTGGAGCTGGAACTTCGCCGTCAGCAGAACAACCTGGAACTAATCGCTTCCGAGAACCTGGTCAGCCCAGAAGTAATGGCTACCATGGGCAGCGTACTCACCAATAAATATGCAGAAGGATATCCCGGACGTCGTCATTACGGCGGCTGTGAGTATGTCGATATGGCAGAACGCATCTGTATTGAACGAGCTAAGGAAATCTTTAACGCCAACTTTGCCAATGTTCAGGCACACAGTGGATCCCAGGCCAATTTCTGTGTCTATCTTGCCCTCTGCAAGCCCGGTGATACCGTACTGGGAATGGATCTGAAAACGGGTGGCCACCTGACTCACGGAAGTAAGGCCAGCTTTTCCGGAAAACTCTATCATTCAGAGTTCTATGGTGTAAATCCGGAAACCGGTTTGATCGATTATGAAGATGTGCGCAGAAAAGCTGAAGAATGCCACCCTAAGATGATTATTGCAGGCGCATCCGCCTATCCACGTATCATCGACTTCAAGAAGTTCGCAGAGATCGCACACGATGTAGGCGCCTATCTTATGGTAGATATGGCACATATCGCCGGTCTGGTGGCTGCAGGGGAACATCCGAATCCACTTCCCTATGCAGATGTAGTAACTACTACTACTCACAAAACCATGCGTGGTCCTCGTGGCGGTATTATCATGACAAATGACGAAGAAATTGCCAAGAAAATCGACAGAGCTATGTTCCCTGGTACTCAGGGCGGCCCTCTGATGCACATCATCGCTGCTAAAGCGGTAGCACTTGGTGAAGCTCTCCGTCCTGAATTCAAGAGCTATCAGGCTCAGATTGTTAAGAATGCGAAGGTTCTTGCAGAGACTCTTTTAGAGGGAGGAATTGATCTGGTCAGCGGAGGTACGGACAATCATCTCATGCTGCTGGATCTGAGAAAACTCGAAATGACCGGCAAGGAGCTGGAGGACCGGCTTGATCGTGTTCACATCACAGTCAACAAGAACTCCATCCCGGGAGATACCCAGCCAGCCCTGGTCACCTCCGGCGTTCGTATCGGCACACCGGCCATGACCACCCGTGGAATGAAAGAAGCTGAGATGAGGATCATCGGTGATATGATTTTGAAAGCGATCTTCGACTTTGAGAGCACCCGGGGAGAAATCCTCTCCATGGTGGATGAGCTCTGCGTAAAATATCCCCTGTATTAGAGACATACCGGCTTGGATAACAAGGATTATTGCTGAGGAGGTTTTTCATGAGAATATGTGTTTATGGCGCTGCCAGCACAAAAATAGATAAAAAGTATATCCAGACAACGGAGGACCTCTGTGAAAAAATGGCACTCAGAGGGCATACCCTCGTATTCGGCGCCGGTGCCGGAGGGGTCATGGGAGCTGCAGCAAAAGGTTTCCGCAAAGGCGGTGCTCCTGTGATGGGAGTCGCCCCAGGCTTCTTTACCAACGGCACGATAGAAGAAATCTATACCGGATGTGATGCTTTGGTAAAGACTGACAGCATGGGAACCCGCAAAACTGTTATGGAAGCCAATGCTGATGCTTTCATAGCAGGCCCCGGCGGAATAGGCACCTATGATGAGTTATTCCAGGTCCTTACTTTAAAACAGTTGAAAATATTCGATAAACCAATCATCATTTTTAATATCGACCATTTTTATGATCCTATCGTTAACCTGTTGAAACAAGGAATCGATCAGAAATTTTTAAGAAGCGATACTCTCAGTCTCTATAAAGTTTTTTCTGAAAATGAGATGGATGAAATGATTGAATTTATTGAGAATTATGATATGGACTACACGAAAGCCAACGGAGAATGTGTGGACAGTATATACGGTGAGAGTTGATTATCAGACACCAAATAAAGGAGGCGTGGGGGG
>JBGVCE010000171.1:0-7129 GCA_045226235.1 Anaerobutyricum sp. | reverse complement strand
GGCCGCCCCGAGATCAGCCTCGGCAAGGGTTTTTAATTCCTCCCAGGCAAATATAATGTTATATCCATCCACCAGCAGGTATCGCTTCTCCGGTGTCCTCTGCCGGGCTTTACGGTCTATCTGTGTTTCCTTCTCTGTCTTAGCGGACTTATCCTTATCTCTCCCGGTAAAAACCAGTGTTTTCATCTCCTGCTGACGTCGCTTCTCCTCCTTCTCCATGGCCTTCCCGAATTCTCTCTGATAGATTGCATGGAAACTGGCATCTTCCCCGTAGATATTCTTTGCAGGTTCTCTTCTTGCCGTTCCTATATAGGGGGAAACAGAGTCCATGATCCCGCTTATATACTCTGTCTTCTCTTTGATATGGGCATACTCTCCCACCTTATCCCAGGGAACCACATACCCGGCGCCATGAGCACAGAAAACAGATCCTGTGGGATTATCCAGATCCCGTTCGCTGTCATAATCCAGGGCATCCAGCACTTCATCCTGGTTATGACAGGGAAGATATCCCTGCAGACGCAGCGATAGTCTGCCCTTTCCTTTGGTGTAGGTCCAGACTTCTTTCTGATAATCCTGCAGCCCCACCGCCGGGGCGATTCCGGTAAGTATGGTGTATTCCCCATCTGTCTGGGCAGGCTCAAGGGTACCCTGCATCTGCTGTATATCCGTCATAGCTCTCCCTACCTGGCTGGAGGGGACCTCCAGCTGATAAGTGTACCAGGGTTCTAAAAGAGTGCTATCCGCTTTCTTTAGTCCCTGCCGGATAGCCCGGTAGGTCGCCTGACGGAAATCTCCGCCTTCCGTATGTTTTTTGTGAGCCCGGCCTGCCAGAATGGAAATAGTCACATCGGTCAGAGGCATACCGGCAAGAACGCCCAGGTGCTCTTTTTCTTCTATATGGGTAAGAATCAGCCGCTGCCAGTTTTTGTCCAGCAGGTCTTCGCTGCAACGGCTCTGACAGACCAGCCCGCTGCCTCTCTCCCCCGGCTCTATGAGTAGCTGGACTTCCGCATAATGCCTAAGAGGCTCATAGTGACCGATGCCAATCACCGGTTTCTGTATGGTTTCTTTGTATAATATCTTGCCCGGCCCAAAATCTACCTCCAGATGAAATCTGGAAAGCATAATGCTCTTTAAGATCTCAGTCTGAACCTGTCCCATAAGCTGGACATGAATTTCCATCAGATGACTGTCCCAGGAAGCATGGAGCATAGGCTCCTCCTCCTCCAATATCCTAAGATCCTGCAGAACACGGGGAATATCAGCGCCCTCAGGAAGTATCATCTGGTAGGACAGCACCGGTTCCAGAACCGGTGAACCGGCCATCTCTTCCCTGCCCAGGCCTTGCCCGGCAGAGGTTCCATCCAGACCTGTCACCGCACAGACTGTGCCCGCCACAGCCTCTTCCAACAAGGTATATTTCTTCCCATGATAGCTGCGTATCTGATCTGCTTTCCCCAGGTTTCCAAAGGCAGTTTTTACTTTCAGTGACCCTCCTGTTATCTTCAGATGAGTCAGACGCTCCCCCTGGTCCCCCCGGGTAATCTTGAACACTTTGGCCCCGAACTCCCTGTGATAGACAGGAGGAATCGTGAGGGTATCCAATCCACTCAGCAGGGCTTCCACCCCTTCCCCTTTCAGGGCAGAACCATAGTATACCGGATATACTTTCTGCTCCCGGATCAGCTGACAGATGGTTGTCTGATCCACCAGGTTTTCTTCCATGTACTGATCCAAAGCATCCTCATCTGTCATGGCAATCTCTTCATAAAAAAGGGACTTCTCTTTATCGTCATCAAAAATGATGCAGCCGTCACTTAACTTTTTTTTCAGCTCCAGGCACAGGGCATCCCTGTCGGTTCCATCCTGATCCATTTTATTCACGAAGAGAAATGTGGGTATGTGATAGGTCTGCAGGAGCTTCCACAGAGTCTGGGTATGACCCTGGACTCCATCTGCCCCACTGATAATCAAAATGGCATAATCCAGAACCTGCAAGGTTCTCTCCATCTCAGCAGAGAAGTCTACATGTCCCGGAGTGTCAAGCAGGGTAATATCCCTGTGATCCAATTCAAACAAGGCCTGCTTGGAGAATATCGTGATTCCCCTGGCTCTTTCCAGCTCAAAGTTATCCAGGAAGGCATCCTGATGGTCTACCCGGCCTACCTTCCGTAGTTTCCCGGTACGATATAAAATCTGTTCGGACAATGTGGTTTTTCCCGCATCTACATGGGCAAGAATCCCCACGGTCAGTTTATCTTTCATTGATCATCCCTGTCTTTTCGTCTGATAAATAATTGATTAAATAAGAAATGGCAGCTGCATCTTAACAAAATACAACTGCCACATTACGGAAATGGAGGGATTTGAACCCTCGCGCCGGTTTCCCGACCTACCGCATTTCGAGTGCGGACCCTTCAGCCACTTGGGTACATCTCCAAAAAACACGAATCAAAGACATAAGTCTATGATTCGTGCCTAATTCTAACATAAATTCATATAAGAATGCAAGACATTCCTTTCATGTTATCCCCTGTGATGTCTTCTCCAGTTTCTGTTTCCGTAAGATTTCAGATAGTAACTGTTCATCCTACCCATGGAATGGCCGCCATCATTAGCAGCCTGTACATCACAATACAATCTTTTGCCGTTCACGTTGATCCAATTCCACCAATGTTCCACAGAAGAACCGTTGCTTCTCACATAGCGGCCTGTCTTATAGCCGGCATTAAAGCCAAGGTGGTTGGCAAGGATGCACATAACTCCAGACATATCCTTGCAGGTACCACGCATGGTCAGAACATTCTGCCAGTCACCGCGGAACTGTTTGCTGTACCTGATCTTCCTGTTGACCTTCAAAGCCTTAAGGTTTTTCTTGTACAGTTTTTTCTCAGCCTTGCTGGGTTTAATCTTAACTCTTCCACCGCTGTGGGAGTAGGTCATACGCTTTACCAGATAGTAATAGCAGGCTTTTAATTTCTGTTCCCTAGACATTCCCTTCTTTGAAGCCCGGCGGATAATTGCTTCCGCAGCACAATCTACCTTAGGGTTCCCTGTATAGATCGCTTTGGCCTTCACTTGCAGGCCTGATGCAAAACACAGCATCAGCATTGTGGTTAATATCAAACGCTTTACGATTTTGTTATTCATAATATCTCCTCTTATCAAATGTTTATTCTACTATTCATTTCAACAATTGAAATTATTATTTAACGAAATTTAATATCATCGTAATATATTATAATAGAATTTGTAACATTTGACAAGAGTCAATATGAATTATGCTTCTTCGATGGCCTTTCCTATGTCATGGCGCATATATTTATTCTGGAATTCCACCCATTCTGTAGCGGCATATGCGTTCTTTCTTGCCTCCATGAGATCGTCACCTTTGGCGGTGATACCCAGCACACGGCCACCGTTTGTCACGATCCTACCCTGGTCGTCGAACTTCGTACCGGCATGGAAACAGTAATAGCCTTCCGCATCTTTAAATCTCTCCAGACCTTTGATCTCGAATCCCTTCTGGTAGGAGACCGGATACCCTTCGGAAGCCAGAACCACACATACGGCTGCATTGTCTTCAAACTCTAGATCAATTTCATCCAGACGTCCGTCGATGCAGGCTTCCATGACATCGATAATATCATTCTTCATGCGGGGAAGTACAACCTGCGCTTCCGGATCCCCAAACCTTGCATTATATTCAAGAACCTTAGGACCATCCTGAGTAAGCATCAGTCCGGTGAAAAGAATACCGGTAAAGGGACGTCCCTCAGCCGCCATGGCATCGATGGTAGGCTGGTAGATATATTTCTCACAGAACTCCCGTACTTCTTCATCATAGAAAGGACTAGGCGAGAAGGTTCCCATGCCGCCGGTGTTCAGTCCCTGATCTCCGTCCATTGCACGCTTATGATCCTGTGCGCTGGTCATGCATTTTACCGTCTTTCCGTCACAGAAAGCGAGAACAGAAACTTCCCGTCCTGTCATGAACTCTTCGATTACCATCTTGTCACCGGCAGAGCCGAATTTCTTTTCGCCCATGATGGTGCGGACACCTTCTCTGGCCTCCTCCAGGTTCTCACAGATCAGGACACCTTTTCCCAGTGCCAGTCCATCTGCCTTCAACACGATGGGCATCTTTGCCGTCTCGAGATATGCCAGAGCAGATTCCATATCATAGAAATTCTCATAGGCTGCAGTGGGGATATGGTACTTCTTCATCAGATCCTTGGAAAATGCCTTGGAGCCTTCGATGATGGCTGCATTCTTCCGCGGCCCGAACACACGCAGTCCCTCTGCTTCAAAAGCATCGACCACACCGCCCACCAGGGGGTCATCCATACCGATGATGGTGAGGTCAATCTCCTGCTCCTTTGCAAAGGCAACCAGCTTATCAAATTCCATGGCGCCGATGGCCACACATTCTGCATATTCAGCGATTCCGGCATTGCCCGGTGCGCAGTAAATCTTGTCTGCTTTTCCAGTCTTGGCCACTGCCCAGGCGATGGCATGCTCTCTTCCGCCACTTCCGACGATTAAAACTTTCATATATTCCTCCTGACTTTCTTATAACGATGGAATCGGATACTATTCATCAATCCAAACTTTTCTGCCTTCCACTCTGACCTTTCCGTTGGCGATCAGATTGATGGCCCGGGGAAGGATCACCCACTCTGCCTGCTCCATGATTCTCCTTTGAAGAACCTCGGGGGTATCTCCCTGTTCTACCTTCACGGGCTTCTGCAGGATGATAGGCCCTGTATCTGTCCCTTCATCCACAAAATGAACCGTTGCCCCGGATACCTTTACTCCTCGCTCCAGGGCCATCTCATGGACATGAAGACCATAACAGCCGGTCCCGCAAAAAGAAGGAATCAGGGAAGGATGGATATTAATGATCCGGTTTTCAAATTTTCTGATCACGCAAGGCGGTACCACAACCAGGTAACCTGCCAATACCACCAGATCGATCTCCCTTTCAAGAAGTGCCTCTAACAGTTTTACATTAAAGTCTTCCCGGCTGGGGAAATCCCTAGGGGAGATTAGCAGCCCCTCCACCCCGTAGTTCTCTGCCCTTTTCAAAGCATAGGCGTTCTTATTGTTGCTGATGACCGTCACCAGCTGTGCGTTTGTGATGGCACCGCTGTCCAGGGAATCCATGATCGCCTGGAGATTGGTCCCACCGCCGGAAACTAATACAGCAATTCTCAGCATAAGGTAACTCCTTTTTCTCCGCTCTCGATTCTGCCCACCACATAGGGAACATCACCGGCAGCCTTGATGGCCTCCATGGCTCCTTCCACCTCTGCAGGGTCGATGGCAAGAATCATACCGAGCCCCATATTAAATGTATTATACATCATCTGCTCCGCGATTTCTCCCTCCTTAGCCAGAAGGCGGAAGATAGGCGGTACAGGGTAACTGTCTTTCTCAATCACGGCATGTGTTCCCTCCACCAGCATGCGGGGAACATTCTCATAGAAACCGCCGCCGGTAATATGGCTGCATGCTTTCACGGTTATGCCTGCTCTTTTGAGGCTTTTTAAGGCTTTAACATATATCTTTGTCGGTTCAAGAAGGGCCTGGCCCAGAGTCATACCTAATTCTTCATAATAGGTATCCAGGGATTCCCTGCTCATCTCAAACACCTTACGTACCAGAGAAAAGCCATTGCTGTGGACGCCGCTGGAGGCCATGCCCACCAGCACATCCCCTTCCTTCAGGTTCTCACCGGTGATCATGTCCTTACGGTCACACACTCCTACCGCGAATCCGGCAAGATCATAATCTTCCTCCGGCATCAGCCCCGGATGCTCCGCCGTCTCTCCCCCGATCAGGGCAGCATCTGACTGAAGACATCCCTGGGCAACCCCTTTTACGATCTCAGCTATTTTCTCCGGATAATTCTTTCCGCATGCGATATAGTCAAGGAAGAATAAAGGCTCTCCTCCTGCACATGCGATATCATTCACACACATGGCAACCGCATCGATTCCTATGGTGTCATGTTTGTCCATAATCATAGCCAGCTTAACCTTGGTTCCGCATCCGTCGGTGCCAGACAGGAGAACGGGGTCT
The DNA here is from genome assembly GCA_045226235.1 of Anaerobutyricum sp. GTDB lineage: Bacteria > Bacillota > Clostridia > Lachnospirales > Lachnospiraceae > Anaerobutyricum. Next base: position 1,042 of record JBGVCE010000171.1, on the reverse strand, counting down.
TCCATCTCCTTGATCTTAGCCAGGGAAAAAGCACCGGAGAAGCCTCCGAGGCCTCCCAACACTTCCGGGCGCATGGTTTTTCTGACATGTTCTTTCATTAATTCTACGGATCTGTAACCGGCTTCAATATCTACACCAGAGCTCTTATAATCCATGGTAATCTCCTTTTAATCCTGCAGGTTCCCTTGGGGAAACACGCATCTATTTCTGTGCAAGGTACTGCTGGTATCCGATCTCATCCAGTTTCGCGGCCTTTGCCTGTACCTGCTCTTTCATCGTTTTCGTATACTCAGCCAGTTTCTTAAAAATCTCATCATCTGATATGGCAAGCATCTTAGCTGCAAGAATCGCAGCATTTTTCGCCCCGTCAATCGCTACTGTAGCCACGGGAACTCCCGGCGGCATCTGCAGGATGGAAAATACCGCATCCATGCCATCAAGATTCTTGCCGGACAGAGGCACCCCAATCACCGGGAGCTGGAACAATGCGGCACACATACCGGGCAGTGCCGCTGCCATACCGGCGCCGGCGATGATTACTTTCACGCCCCGGTCCGGAGCTCCTGCAGCCCACTCCATCAACACATCCGCTTCTCTATGGGCGGAGATGATGGTCATCTCATAGTCTATTCCAAATTCTTCTAGTTGTGCGGCAGCCTTACTCATCACCGCAAGGTCTGAGTCACTGCCCATGATAATTCCCACTTTCGACATCACATTTACCTCATTTTCTCTATATAAGTTTAACCTTTTATATAGGCTTGCTTGAGATCCTCTCTCATGTCAAGCACCGCCTGTCGGCTCGCTTCGGCATAATCCCGGGGACCAAAACGCTCGGCATAGGGCGCTTTTTTATAGGCACAGATGATGCCGCGGCTTGAATTCACGATGGCTCCCAGCCCATCCTCGTTGAAGAAAACACCCAGATCCTTGCCTTGTCCCCCCTGAGCGCCATAGCCCGGAACAAGAATATAATTCTTCGGCATAATCTTCCGAAGGGTTTCGCCCATCTTCGGATAGGTTGCACCCACCACAGCTCCCA
>JBGVCE010000170.1:0-15516 GCA_045226235.1 Anaerobutyricum sp. | reverse complement strand
AAGCTGAAAGGAGAAGAATTAAGGCAGAACCGTCAGAATATTCAGATGGTTTTCCAGGATCCTTCCGGTTCCTTCAACCCTAAGATGAAAATCAGGGATATCATTTGTGAACCCTTACTTAACTTTAATAAAATTAAACCTTCTGAGAAGGATGCCACTGCAAGAAAATTTCTTAAGATGGTAGATCTTCCGGAGGATTTTTCGGACAGATATCCTCATAATATGAGTGGCGGTCAAAGACAGAGGGTTGCCATAGCAAGAGCTATCGCTCTGGAGCCGGAAATCATCGTAATGGATGAGGCTACGTCTGCACTGGATGTATCTGTACAGAAGACGATCATCGAACTGATCGTCAATCTCCAGAAGGAGAAAAATATCTCAATCGGTTTCATCTGCCATGACCTTGGCCTGATCCAGTCATTTGCTCATCAGATTGCTGTCATGTATCTAGGAAATATCGTTGAGGTGATGCCGGGTGATCAGATTGAAAAATATGCAAAACATCCCTATACAAAGGCTCTGCTTGGTGCTATCTTCGATCTCAATATGGATTTCTCTAAAAAGATCGAAAGTATAGAGAGTGAAGCTCCCAGTCCTTTGGATGTCCCGCCGGGCTGTCCTTTCCAGGATCGTTGTGATCATTGCAGTGAAAAATGCAGGAAAGAGCATCCGAAACTGGTGGACCTGGAAGAAGGACATCAGGTGGCTTGCCATATGTTCGCATAACGAACTTATAAAAGGGGTTTTATTATGAAGAAAATCTTAGCTTTTATATTGATGTTTTTATGTGCTTTCGGATTGATCGGATGTAGTCAGAAGGCTGGTCCTGAACCAGATAAAGCTGAAGTGGAGACAGTAGAAGGAGCAGACGCCTATAAGATCGGTGTGATCGTCTATAATCTTTCCGATGAAGAGGTGTTAGCCTTCCGGTCTTACCTGGAAGATTATATTGCGGAAGTATTCCCGGGGATTACTTTCGTCTATTCCGAGAGTATCAGCAATGAAGAACAGGAACTGGCATTTATCAAGGAAGCCTGTGAGGAAGGTGTCAGCGGATTCCTCTCCTTCTTATCCCGGGATTTGAAAAAAGAGGTGGAACTGTGCGCGCAGAATAAGGTCTATTATATGCTGGCTTCCGGTTCGGTTTCTGATGAGGATTTTGCTGCTGTTGAGGATAATCCCTATTTTATCGGGGCAGTGGGACCTGGAAATGATCTGGAGTATAATGCAGGGTATGATATGGCCGGGTATTTCCTGACAGAACAATTTGGTAATGATTACTTCATCCTGAGCGGAGGGGCCGGCTACGGCAACGAGATGCATCTCCAGAGAACCATTGGTATCCTGGATAGACTTCAGGAGGATGGTGCCAAATTCGACCAGCCTTCCGAGACAATTGCACTATCCCAGGAACCGGTTTATCTCTCTGCAGGTGATCTTAAGGTTTGTGTGGTTCCCGGCTATATATCCCGGGATGAATTCTACGAGACAGCCAAAAAAGAATACAAGGAAAACCCATATAGTGTAGTACTGTCTGTACTTCCCATCGCCAAGATGGCAGATGACATACAAGGCTCCCATCTAGGGGTAGTGGATTGCTATAGTACCACGAACCTTCAGCTTTTCAACAGCGGTCTGCTACGATACGTGGCGGGAAAATATTCATCCACCATCGGGCCTTCCTTTGCTGCCATGTATAATGCAGTAACCGGATATGCCCAGGATTTCCGTGAGAATGGAAAAGCTTTCCGGATCACCCAGGGATTCTGGTACTCTGCAGATCTGGATGATTATATTGATAAGTATACTATGGCCAACAGTGTCGTGAAGAATGCATACAATTATGAGGACCTGGGTAAGGTGTGTAAGGTATTTAATCCGGATGCGACTTTGGAAGATCTGCAGAATCTTGCCAATGCTTATAGCTATGACGAAGCTCTTGAAAGAAGAGGGGAGTAAACCGATCATATAATAAGGAGGAGAATAATTGAAAAAAGCGGTAACTTTTGGAGGTATCTGTGCAGAGCAGGGAACAAAAAACACAGGATGGACACCGGTTCCAGGAACGGAGGTAGAATTCCCGGTAACGGTGATCAACGGTGAGAAGGAAGGAAAAACTGTTCTGATTACTTCAGCTATTCATGGCTGTGAGTACCCCTCCATAGAAGCGGTATTTGAACTGGCAGAGAGCCTGGATCCCCGTGAAATAAGCGGGCAGATTGTAATCATCAATCCGGTAAATGTTGACGCTTTTATCAATCGTCGCCCCTATATTGTTCCTTCCGACGGAAAGAATTTAAACCGACTCTTCCCTCCGAATCCGGATGGAACTACCGGAGATAAGATGGCCTGGGTTTTGGCAGAGGAATTCATAAAAAAGGTGGATTTCCATATTGATACCCATGGAGGGGATATCCCGGAAACCCAGCCTTCCTATGTCTATTATCCCGGTATAAGTGAGGACGCGGATGCCCTGACGATTTCTGAAGAAGCGGCACAATATGTGATCCATGCCAGATATATGATTCGCTCCCGTGCGACCAATCATGCCTATACATATTCCGGAATCATGGGTGTTCCTTCCTTGGAACTGGAACTCGGTGAATGCACCAAATGGTCCAGGGAAGAGGTAGAAGACTACAAGGAGAATATTCTTAATGTTCTTAAGTACCTTAAGGTTTATCCCGGAGACCCTATTCTTCCCTCAGAAGAAAAGAAAGCAAAAAGGATAACGGAAGGTGTCTATCTGGATGCAGATTACAGCGGTCGCTGGTATCCTTTGGTAGGGCGAGATGATCAGGTTAAAAAAGGACAGAAGATTGGTTACATCAAAGATCTGTTCGGCAATGTGCTAACCGAATATTTCGCGGAGTATGACGGGGAGGTTCTAATGGTGGTTGCTACATTGGCCATAAAAAAGGGAAATCCGATTATTGCCTACGGAAGGTAGGATAAACGGATTGTGTGAAATCAGAAAAGAGGATAATAAATGAGTTTTACATTATGCAATCTTACGGTTGAAAAAGGACAGAAGATTCAAGGCTACCTGGACCTGCCCTTTACGGAGGAGGACAAACTCCCTTGTACATTGATCTACGGGGAGGAGGATGGACCTACCGTCCTGGTGGATGGAGGAATCCATAATGCCGAGTATGTGGGTATTGAATGTGTTACCGGCCTTGGAAGAATGCTGGAACCATCTGATATAAAAGGCATCCTCATTATGATCCATCTGGTAAATGTGAATGGGTTTAAAGAGCGTACGGTTAGTCTTTCCGCCGCTGACGGAAAGAATTTAAACCGGGTGTTCCCGGGAAATCCTGATGGAACATATACTGACAAACTGGCCTACTTTATGGAAAAGGAGCTTTTCTCCAGGATTGATTACTACATTGATGTTCATAACGGGGACTGGTTTGAAGACCTGTCACCCTTTATCTACTGCGTAGGAAACGGCAGTCAGGAGACGACAGAGAAATCCATCAAGATGGCACAGGCAGCAGATGTTCCTTACTATGTAATCTCAAAGAGTAAACAGGGAGGAGCATACAATTGGGCAGGTATACTTGGGATTCCTTCTGTTCTGCTGGAGAGAGGGTGCTATGGTCTGTGGAGTCCTGAGGAAGTTATGGCTTCTCAGAAGGATGTCAGGAATATCCTGAGGGTAATTGGTTCTCTGGATTCAGATCGTTTCTTAAATGACCGGCAGAACCAGATACCGAAACACATGACCCATGCCCATTATATCGATGCCAGGCAGACAGGCTGCTGGTTCCCTCAGAAAAGAGCAGGGCAGGTTGTGGCAGCGGGAGAACTTATCGGTGTGATGAAAGATTTCTTCGGAAATGTCATCGAGGAAGTCAGGCTGGATGAGGCATGTATCATATTATATCAGACGGTATCATATTCTGTACCTAAGGATACACCACTGATTGCATACGGTCACTATGAAGATTGTGTGGAGGATCAGCATGAACACGTTCATGATGGCTCCGAGGTGAAAAATCTGGAAGAACTTCACGAATCCAGTGCTTCAGCTCCTGACATCAGTGTATCAAAGATAGTTCCTGTAGCAGAGATGACAAACGATTAAAAAAATATTTAATCATCTATTGACAAGATTGGATTTCCATAATATAATTAGATTACGATTAAACAATTATTTAATTGTAATCGCTTATAGTAATTGCGATTTTAGTAACAAATACACTTATTAACCATATACATTTTATCAAGAAAGAGGTATTAAGATGAAAAAGACTTACAAGATCGACGTCGACTGTGCTAACTGTGCTAACCTTATGGAAGATGCAACCAAGAAAGTAGCTGGTGTTGCTGATTGTACCGTAAACTTCATGACATTAAAGATGATCGTGAACTTTGAGGAAGGTGCTGATCCTAAGGCTGTTATGCCGGAAGTAGTAAAAGCCTGCAAGAAGGTAGAGCCGGATTGTGAAGTATTCCTGAAATAATTTACAAATCCAGATTGCCGTATACCGCTACCAGACAGAGGATAGATACAGATTACTTTCTCCTTAAATAATGATTTGGAATCTCCTTCCACATAGATAGATAATCCATCCTGCTGATCCTGGCCGGTATACGGCACTTTCAATTTAACAACAAACCATGAATTGGAGATTGATAATACTATGAATAAAAAACAGAAAAAGATGCTGATCCGTATCCTGGTAACAGCAGTACTCCTTATTGCCCTGGAGCTTCTTCGCAGGCTGATCCCAGGAGATGATATGCAGAAAGTATTAATTCTGTTCGTTTTATACCTGGTTCCTTATCTCATCATTGGACATGATATATTGAGGAAGGCCTGGAAAGGAATTCGTAACGGGCAGATCTTTGACGAGAGTTTTCTGATGGCTGTGGCTACGGTAGGCGCATTTCTCATCGCAGTAATTGAAAAAACAGGTGATTTCACAGAAGCCGTTGCGGTTATGTTATTTTATCAGATCGGCGAGTGGTTCCAGAGTTATGCGGTTGGAAAGAGCCGTGGTAACATCAGCGAACTGATGGATATCCGGCCGGATTATGCCAACATCGAGGTGGACGGACAGCTGGAGCAGGTGGATCCCGATGAAGTTGAGATTGGATCCATCATTGTTGTGCAGCCAGGTGAAAAAGTTCCCATCGATGGTGTGGTCGTGGAAGGTTCTTCCAGTTTGAATACTTCCGCTCTTACCGGTGAGAGTCTTCCCCGTGAGATCAATCCCGGTGATGACGTTCAGTCCGGATGCATTAACTTGTCCGGTGTTCTGAAAGTTCAGACCACTATGGAATTTGGGGAATCTACCGTGTCCAAGATTCTGGATCTGGTGGAGAATGCAAGTTCCAGAAAATCAAAATCCGAAGATTTTATCAGCAAATTTGCCAAGGTTTATACTCCGGCAGTCTGTGCCGGCGCTCTTGCCCTTGCTATATTACCTCCTATCGTTATCCTGATCGGGCATATCGGATATGAGGGAACAGTGGTTGATATGTGGCTGAGCTGGGTATACAGGGCACTTACCTTCCTGGTAATCAGCTGCCCATGTGCATTGGTTATCAGTATTCCCCTTTCCTTCTTTGCAGGTATCGGAGGAGCCAGCAACCAGGGTGTCCTGGTTAAAGGGTCCAATTATCTCGAGACTCTTTCCCAGGCCAAATATGTTGTCTTTGATAAGACAGGCACATTGACAAGAGGTGTCTTCGAAGTAAATGCGGTTCATCATAATGAAATCGACCAGATGAAGTTACTGGAATATGCAGCATATACTGAAAGTGCTTCCTCCCACCCCATTGCGAAAAGTATCCTGACTGCCTATGGTCAGCCCCTGGACCGCAGCCGTGTAACTGATATCCAGGAAATCAGTGGCCATGGTATCACAGCAGTTGTGGATGGTCATGAAGTGGCTGCAGGTAACGATAAACTTATGACCAGGATGGGGCTGACAGCTATTCACTGTCACCATGTAGGTACCATCATCCATATGGCTATCGATGGAGCCTATGCAGGTCATATCGTCATCTCTGATGCCATTAAAGAGCATTCCAAGGAAGCCATCGCGGAACTGAAGAAAGCCGGAGTGAAGAAGACCATCATGCTGACAGGTGATGCTAAACCGGTTGCTGACGCAGTGGCAGCTGAACTTGGTATCGACGAAGTATACAGCGAGCTTCTTCCTGCAGATAAGGTAAATAAGGTGGAAGAGATTCTTCTTACCAAGAATGAAAATGATAAACTTGCCTTTGTGGGTGACGGTATCAATGATGCTCCTGTATTGTCCCGTGCCGATATAGGTATCGCCATGGGAGCTATGGGGTCTGATGCGGCCATCGAGGCAGCTGACGTAGTTCTTATGGATGACGATCCATTGAAGATCTCCAAGGCAATTAAGATCTCCAGAAAGTGTCTGCGTATCGTAAAACAGAATATCTGGTTTGCCATCGGTGTGAAATTGATCTGCCTTGCCCTGGGTGCCGTAGGTATCGCCAGCATGTGGCTTGCCATTCTTGCTGACGTGGGCGTTATGATCATCGCCATCCTGAATGCCATCCGCGCATTGTTTGTTAAAAATCTATAGTTAAAACTTTTTAGTCATGTTGAAGGAGTTCGTAAAGTACCTGATTCTATCAGGGCTCTTTACCGGACTCCTTCTTCTTGTCTATTTTCAGATTTTTCTGCTAAGTGGAAAGTTGCAGTAAATTCTCTGATGGATTTTTCTCTTACTCTGATATATAGTAAGAAAAGAAGATATTTATAATTTATAAAAAGAGGATTATATGGATATCAAGAAAAAACGTATTTTAGGTATCACAATATTTATACTTATCCTGGCAGTTATGATCGTAATTTCTTTTTTAATTACGAAACCACTTCTGGAACTGGCAGATCATCCGGAAGAGTTAAAGGAAGCAGTTCAAAATACGGGGATAAAAGGGATATTGGGATTTGCGGCGATTGCGATTCTTCAGGTATTTGCAGCCATTGTTCCCGGAGGCCCCCTGGAGATTGCTGCCGGATATGCCTTCGGTGCTTTCAAAGGAGCCCTGATCTGCGATTTTGCTATGTCAGCCGGAAGTCTTATGGTGTTTCTGCTCTCCAGAAAGTTCGGGCTACCCTTTATCGAATTATTTTTCTCGAAGGAAAAGATAGAGAATGTCAAAATCCTGAAAACCAACGAGCGTTCGAGATTTATTATATTTCTCCTTTTTTTGATTCCTGGAACTCCTAAGGATATCCTGTCATATCTGGTGGGACTAACAGATCTGGAATTTCCTGCCTGGATATTTATCGTGGCAGTAGGACGTTTTCCTTCAATTCTTCTGTCCACCTTATCTGGAACAGCTTTATCTTCTGAGAGATACGGGATTTTCGCAGTTGTGATTTTGGTAATCTGCTTATTAACCTTACTTGGTGCCCTTTGGTACCGCAAAAAAAATCGCTGATGCTACAGATGAGTCCGTTTGGATTCAACTGCTGCATCAGCTTTTTATAATTTAGATCAATGATATATTATTTCATGAATGTTCCAGATGACCACGGTCTATGGTTATGGTACACTGGTATCTTCGGTTCATTTCTTCCATCAGTTCCCTGATCTGATTTTCTGTCTGTTCTGCTTTCTCTTCCGTGTAATCGTAGGGAAGGACTAAGTCGAAGGAGATCAGGTCCTGTGTCTTTTCAAACTCTACCTGTAGGTCATGGTATTCCAGAACGGGATCCAGTATATTCAGAATTCTCTGAAGACGTTTATGGATCAGCAACACTCTTTTATCTTCCAGTTCCACCGGGTCAATATGGGCGACCATCATAATCCCCATCTCATTCTTAACCCTGTTTTCCACCTCATCTGCGATCGCATGAGCTTCATTTAAGGAATACTTCTGTGATATCTCCAGGTGAATGGTAGCCATCATTTTACCCGGGCCGTAACTATGTACGATTAAATCATGAACGCCTACAACACCCTGACAGGATAAGGCGAGATTTTTGATATTGTCATTAAGGACCTCATCCATGGGCCCTCCCAGAAGGAGGTTAACCGCGTCTTTAATAATACTGATACCATTCCAGATTACTACACAGGAGACGATCAGTCCCGCAATTCCATCGATATTGATACGGAAGAGATAGAAGATGGTAGAGGATATCAAAGTGATACTGCAGGTTACGGCGTCAAAAAGGGAGTCCACGGAGGTAGCCCTCATGGTAAGATTGTTGGTTCTTCTAAAAAGATTTCGATTAAAGAGAAACAGCCATAATTTGACGATTACCGTAAATATAAGAAAAACAAAGAGGAAGGGGCTCATCCTAAGATCTGTGGGATGGAGTATGCCATTTATGGAGTTCCGGAAGAACTGAATACCGATATATGTCACCAGGAATGCGATGATCAAAGTGGCGATATACTCGATCCTTCCATAGCCAAAGGGATGATCCTTATCCGTTGGTTTCTCTGCCAGATATGCGGATACCACGTTAATGATGGAAGAGATAGCATCAGATAAGTTGTTGAAAGCATCTGCGATGATGGCAGTGGACATACTGAAAAGACCTACCAGCAGCTTAATCAGGAACAGTATGATATTGCACAGGATACCGACGATCCCTGATAACTTGCCGTAGGCAGCGTAAACTCTTGAATTATCGACATCCTGATAGTTCTTTATAAAATGTGTCACCAGATAATTGCTCATGTTATTTTCCCCCTCGAAGAATATAGTATCCTGTAGACGTATTATTAGTCAATAACAACAATTATTATAAAATGGGAACATGAATTATGCATAGATAACAGGAATTATATATGACGAATCCGAATCGGCTAATCCTCAGCTGTTCCAGGAAATCTGTTGGAATGTTCTTATACAAATAGCTTGTTATTGGTATAAATAATCACTATAATGCAATCAATATAACTTGTTTTAGTATGAAAACAACGGTATAATTCATATATACTATTATTATAATAACAGTGGTATTATTAAATTTTCAGAAGGATGGTAAAAAGGATTTGAAGAAGAACTATATGGATTATAACAAGGAAGACTGGACTCAGCTGTTGAAAAATTGCTGTAACAATGGGGATGATGTAAAAGAGTACCTGAATCTTACCGACGATGAAACAGAACGGATTAATAAGATATCAGAACAGTACCCTATGTGCATTAATCACTATTACTTGTCATTAATCAATCCGGAAGATCCAGAGGACCCCATAAGAAAGATGTCCATACCATCCGGTTGGGAGCTGTCTGACGGAGGGGAACCGGACACCAGTGGGGAGGCTTCTAATACGGTAATTCCTGGTATGCAGCACAAATACAATCAGACCACACTGATTTTATCCACTAACATGTGTGCCATGTACTGCAGACACTGTTTCCGGAAAAGATTTGTCGGGCTGTCTGATGATGAGATTGCCGGACATCTGGGTGAGATGGAAGATTATGTGAGAAATCATCCTGAGGTCAGCAATGTTCTGATTACGGGTGGGGATGCGTTTCTTAACAGCAACCAGAGGATCAAAGAGTATCTGGACCGGTTTATTGATATCCCTCATCTTGACCTGATACGGTTTGGTACCAGAACCCCGGTGGTTCTTCCTCAGCGTATTACTACGGACTTTGAACTTCAGCAGATTCTTGCGGGGTATAACCAGAGGAAACAGATCTATGTTATCACCCAGTTTAATCATCCCAGGGAAGTTACAGAAGAGGCCATAGAAGCAATCCGTATCCTGCAGAGGATTGGAATCGTGATTAAGAATCAGACGGTTCTTTTAAAAGGAATCAATAGCGATCCAGCAGTATTAGGCAGTCTCTTGAAGAAATTGACCGCTTTCGGGGTGATTCCCTATTATATCCTCCAGTGCAGGCCTGTGAGAGGAGTCTTAAATCATTTCCAGGTGCCACTGAAGGAGGGTAGCAGGATTGTGGAAGCAGCTAAGGCCATGCAAAACGGGCAGGGTAAATGTATCCACTATGCTATGTCACATCCGACAGGCAAGATTGAGATCCTGGGGCAGCTGAACGAGAGTGACATGCTCTTTAAATACCATCAGGCAAAGGATTCCGGTGAGATAGGAAGGATATTTACCCTGGCTGTTGAAGAAGATCAGTGCTGGCTTGATAAGGATCTGAACTAATCCGGATTCTGGAGGATCAGATATATTGTTATCTTTCTATTGAGTTTGTATAGAAGATATGCTATCATAAGACAAAGGATAGCTGACTGTTCTGTTGATGGCGGGACCGGTTATCCTTTCATAATATTCTAATCAGGAGGTATACACTATGGAATTAAAGGGAAGCAAGACAGAAGCGAACTTATGGGCAGCATTCGCAGGCGAGAGCCAGGCAAGAAACAAGTATACCTATTTTGCAAGCAAGGCAAAAAAGGAAGGCTATGAACAGATTTCAGCACTTTTCCTGGAGACAGCAGAGAATGAGAAAGAGCATGCAAAATTGTGGTTCAAAGAGCTGGGTGGCATCGGAACAACTGTTGAAAATCTGATTGCTGCAGCAGAAGGCGAGCATGATGAGTGGACTAACATGTACAAAGAGATGGCTGCAACAGCAAGGGATGAAGGTTTTCATCGCATCGCTGATATGTTTGACAGCGTAGCTAAGATTGAGAAATCCCATGAGGAGAGATACCTGAAGCTGGTTGAGAATATTGAGAATGGTGAAGTATTCAAGAAACCGGAACTTAAAGTATGGTACTGCAGAAACTGCGGACATCTTGAGTATGGCCTGGAAGCTCCGGAAGAGTGCCCGACCTGTGCACATCCACAGTCCTTCTTCGAGATTAAGGCAGATAATTATTAAGATTATCTCCCAGGGTATTATCTTTAATACTTAAGCCAGATTCAGACTTTTATCAAAAGGATTCTTATGGAGCCCATTTCCTAAACAGGATGGGCTCTATTTTCTTGAAAGAGAGGCTTGATATGAATTACAGAACAGATCGTTATGGAAACAGGATATCCATCTTAGGCTATGGATGTATGAGATTCACTCAGAAGCTCGGCAGGATTGATCTTGCCAAGACAGAGGAGGAAATCATGGCGGCCTACCATGGTGGGGTGAATTATTATGACACTGCTTATCTTTATCCCGGAAGTGAAGCAGCTCTGGGACAGATTCTGGAGAAGAACGGTATACGGGATAAGGTAAATATTGCTACCAAGCTTCCTCATTATATGATAAAAAAACCAGAGGATATGGAAAGATATTTCTCGGAAGAATTGAAGCGTCTGCGCACCGATCATGTGGATTATTACCTCATGCATATGCTGACAGACACCAAGAGCTGGGACCGCCTGAAAGAGCTGGGCATGCTGGCCTGGCTGGAAGAGAAAAAGAGGGCAGGAGCCATCCGTCAGGTTGGTTTTTCCTATCACGGAAACTCTGATATGTTCTGTTCTCTGGTCGATGCCTATGACTGGGATTTCTGTCAGATTCAGTATAATTATATGGATGAGCATTCCCAGGCAGGTAAAACCGGATTGAAGCATGCCGGAGCAAAAGGTATCCCGGTGATCATTATGGAACCCCTTCGGGGAGGTCGCCTGGTCAATAATCTGCCAGCCTCTGCCAGGAAGCTTTTTGCCAGCCATCCTTCTAAGAGAAGCCCTGCGGAATGGTCTTTTGCCTGGTTGTGGAATCAGCCGGAAGTAACCTGTATCCTATCAGGGATGAATTCTCTCGACATGGTTAGAGAGAATGTGAGGAGCGCTTCCTCATATCCTGAAGCAGGTTTCCTCAGCAAGGAGGACCGGGTATTTCTGAAAAAAGTGGCCAGAGCCATCAATCGACAGATGAAAGTACCATGTACCGGATGCAGATATTGTATGCCCTGTCCGCGCCATGTGGACATCCCCGGTACTTTTGCTGCCTACAACAGAAAATACACCGACAGCAGATTTGTTGCTTTGAAAGAATATGTCATGTGCACCCTTTTAAGAAAGGATGTTACTTCGGCCTCCCTTTGTGTGGAGTGTGGAAAATGTGAGCAGCATTGTCCTCAGAATATCAAGATCCGTCAGGAACTTAAAGCAGCGGTGAGGGAACTGGAAGGTCCTGCCTATAAAGTTGCTGCCAAGGGACTGAAATACTTTATGAAATACTGATGGGTTCTTCGACATCTCCGAGCAAGCTTAACTGATTAGAAAGAAGGAAGTAAAAAATGAAAACACGACAGGAGGCACTTGCCTATGGGCTTACATTTCCGGATACTTACCAGGAAGCTCCCTTCCACGATGATAACTGGCAGCTGGTCCGTGTCAGGGGCAGTAGAAAAGCCTTCCTGTGGACCTATGAGAGGGACGGAATCATTAACCTGAATGTGAAAGTCGATCCGGAGTGGAGAGATTTCTGGAGGGAAACTTATGCCTCCGTCCTGCCGGGCTGGCACCAGAATAAAGATCATTGGAACACCATTCTCCTGGATGGTACCATTCCGGACCAGGATATCAGGAGGATGATAGCGGAGAGCTATGATCTGGTGACAGACAGTCCTTCCAAAAGAATTTATGAAGCAGTAAAAAAGATTCCCAAAGGACGTGTGGCTACTTATGGTCAGATCGCTGAACTGGCAGGAGACCGGAAGATGGCCAGGGCAGTAGGGAATGCCTTGCACAATAATCCGGACCCGGACCATATTCCATGTCATCGCGTGGTGAATTCCAAAGGTCTCCTGGCAGGGGGATTTGCATTTGGCGGCGAGGAGGTACAGGCTCGGTTCCTGAGGGAAGAAGGGGTGGAAGTCATTGACGGAAGAGTAGACCTGGAACGATTCGGAATCAGGATAGATCAGTTATCATAGAAACAGAGGTATAATAATTAAGTATGAATAAAAAAGTAATCGGCAACCTGATGCTGACCCTTACAGCCATAATATGGGGTACGGCTTTTGTGGCTCAGAGAGTCGGCATGGAATCCATAGAACCCATCACCTTTACCGCGGCAAGGATGTATCTTGCTTTCTTCGCGGTTGGCCTGGTGGCCTGGTTATCAGGCCGTAAGGAAAAAGAAATCCTGGCAGATAAAAGCCAGGAAGAAGTCAGAGCCTACAAAAAGAATACACTTTTGGGCGGAATCTGCTGTGGTTTTTTTCTTGTAACAGCTACCATCTTTCAACAGATGGGCCTGGTATATACCACCGCCGGCAAGGCAGGATTTATCACTGCTTTATATATTCTTCTGGTACCTATTATCAGTTTTATCTTCTTTAAAAAGAAGAATAGCTGGCTGGTCTGGTTCGCCGTTCTGATGGGTGTGGCAGGCATGTACCTTCTTTGTATGAACGAGGGATTCTATCTTACCCATGGGGACAGCCTGGTCTGTGTCTGCGCTTTTCTCTTTAGCGGACATATCCTCAGCTGTGATTATTTTACCGGCAGGGGGAATCCGCTGCGCATCTCGGCTATCCAGTTTCTGACAGCTTCCCTCATCTCTACGGTGCTGGCATTCTTTATGGAAAGCCCGGCTCCTGATAAGGTGATATCGGCTGCTGTACCGATTCTCTATTGCGGTATTGTGTCAGGCGGAATCGGTTACACCCTGCAGATGGTGGCCCAAAGGTACACAGATCCGGTGGTTGCTTCTCTTTTAATGAGCATGGAATCTGTCTTCGCGGTAATCGCAGGAGCACTCCTGATCCATGAACGGATGACTCTTAGGGAACTGGCCGGATGTCTTGTCATCTTTATCGCAATCATACTCGTTCAGATACCTGTGGGAAACAGAAAGGAATCCTCATGATCCGTTGACCAGGTTAGTTATCCAGATTCCTTTTCTTACTAAGATCAGACCGATTACCACCTTGATCATATCTGCCGCCTGGACCATTACCAGAATTACCAGGATAGGAAAGGGGCTGTAATGGCACAGGACAAAGGCAAGGGGAACGGACACACACCAGGAGAAGACACTGTCAAATATAAAGGTGACCAGGGTTTTTCCCCCGGAACGTAATATAAAATACAAGGCATTTAACAACCCCTGCACCGGCATAAAAGATGCTGTGATAATGATAAACCAGCTGGCCAGATGACGAACTTCATCGGTGGTGTTATATGCTTTTGGAAAGATGCCGGACAGACTGATCAGTGAGATCGTCAGTATCAAACAGATACCACAGCAAAACCAGAGTAATTTTTCCGCGGAATCCTTTGCCTCCTCAAACCGGGAGGCTCCCAGAAACTGTCCTTCCAGGATTCCTACCGCAACCCCCATGTTGATAAAGACCACATTGAAAAGGTTACAGAGCACATTTGAGATGTTTAGTCCGGCAACCACAGCCAGACCTTTTATGGAGTAGCATTGGGTAAGGGCTGCAACACCTCCGGCCCATAGAAACTCGTTCAAAAAGATGGGAAATCCCTTTTTCAGGACGGGTTTAACTTTAGACACGGGCACCAGGAAAGTATGATATACCCCATCCAGAAATGGAAAAGCACCTGCTTTCCTGTGCTTTAAGCCTACGATAGCCAACAGTTCTGCGATTCTAGCTAATACAGTGGCAAGGGCGGCACCTTTTACCCCCATCCTGGGAAAACCCATCTTTCCATAGATGAGAAGATAATTCAAGAGGATATCGACAAAAACAGAAAAGATTCCTGCAACCATGGGAGTGATACTTTCATTCATTTCCCTGAGGCTTCCTGCATAAATCTGTACCAGAGTAAAGGGAATCAGACCGGCAAGCATGATATTGAGATAATCCAGACCCTGCCCAAGAGCCAGGTTTCTGTTGAAGGAGTCGCCGGACCCTGTAAGATAAAGGTGGATCAATGTTGGGCCTGCCAGAAGGAAAACGGCGATCCCTGCCAGGGTGATAGTCAGGCCAATCCATATCTTCAGCCGGAAAACCTGCTGGTACCCCTTCTTATCTCCATATCCGAAATACTGGGCTCCATAGATACTTGGGCCCGATAAACCACCAAAGACAGCCAGGTTAAATACAAAGAGGAGCTGCCCTGCGATGGATACTCCGCTTATACTTTCTGTCCCCAGGCTTCCAACCATGAGGTTGTCCACCAGGACCACCGCATTGGCAATCCCGCTCTGAATCATCATAGGGATAGCCAGCATAAGGGCCTTTTTATAGATGCTTCGATTATTTATACTATAATTCATAGGAATTTTTTCTTCTTTCAATCATAATCTTATACGTTCAATCGGAATCGTCTTGAAGATTATAGCACATCTGTCAGAAACTATGAAGATTGGAATCCGAACCGTCTTAGAAACAAAAAACAGGTGGTTACAACAGACCACCTGCTTCTAAAAAAGGGAGAAAAAATATGAAAAAGAATTCTTAAGCTTTGCTCTTGCTTTACGATTATCATCTTATCCTGAATTTGTGAAGAAAAGGTGTCCTGCATATGAAGTATTTGTGAACCAATATCATTTTTATGTTCAGAATATTCTGAATATTATAAAACAGACAAAAAAATATCAGAAAACAGTTGATTTTCTGAAGAATTCGTAGTATTATCTTATCAAGAAGGA
>JBGVCE010000169.1:0-3567 GCA_045226235.1 Anaerobutyricum sp. | reverse complement strand
CTCCGGGCAGACAGCCGCACATTTCCCACAGCGGATACACTCCGCCGAGGCCGGCTGTCTCACCGGATCTACATCCATGGGGCAGATCTTATGGCATGCCCCACAGGAAACACATTTCTCTTTTTCCAGGTGAATACGATAAAAACTGATCTTGTTCAGCAAGCCGTAGATTGCTCCCAGCGGGCACATAACTTTGCAGAAAAAACGGCAGCAGATAATACATCCTGCAAAGGTAATCACCAGTATGGCCGCCTTTATGGAGAAGATTCCTCCGAGCTTCTTCCTTAGTTCCGGATGGGTCAGAAGGAGGGGAAGTCCTCCCTCCAGAGTACCTGCCGGGCAGATGTACTTGCAGAATGCGGGAGATCCGATACCGTATCTGTCGCTAAAAAAAACCGGGAGAAGAAAAACAAAAACGATCATAAGAACATATTTGACATAGGTAAAGGGTTTGGGCAGATGCTTCTTCGGAGAAGGAATCTTATGAAGCAGCTCTTGGATCAGTCCAAAAGGACAGACGTATCCGCAGATGGCTCTGCCAAATACCACTCCCAGCGCCAGTATAAAGCCCAGCACATAGAAACTCACTCCATATCCGGGGGAGTTTTCCACCGCCTGCATAGCCCCGATAGGACATGACAGTCCTGCCGCAGGGCAGGAATAGCAGTTAAGACCCGGGTTGCAGAAGTTCTTCCAGTACCCTTTATAAATCTTCCCTGCCGGGAAGTTCCCCACGTGGCTATTGGTAAAACCAAAGGCTGCCAGCTGTATGATTTTCCGCCGTATATTTTTTCTAAACAGATTATCTTCTTTCATCTTCATTCTATTACCCCAGACCGATACATTCCAGACAGATATTGACGGCTTTCACGAACACAGAAAGCAGCTCTCCCCGGGAAACTCCTGCAATCATCAGACATACAGCAAGAGCCAGAACTCCAATCCGAAGGTAGTTTTCCTTATTTTTCATTCCTTCACCTTATCAAGATATTCCATAGCTGCATTCTTGTAGCTTTCTACATCAGCTCCGACAATCGGCTCACAGATTGATTTTCCCTCTTTGTCCAGAATAAAAGTAGTTGGGATTGCTTCTATATCGGCCAGCATGTCATACATCGAATCGTTCACCACGATATTGGTATAGGTAACATTGGTATCTTCACAGATTTCCCTGGCCACCTCAATCATCCCTTCATCCCCTTCCAGAACGTCCAGGACGATACCGATGATCTGTACATTATCCGGCATTTCTTCTGCCAGTTTTGCAAGCTCCGGCATCTCTTTCTTGCAGGGGCCGCAATAAGTTCCCCAGACATTGAGGATCGTGACATCCTTCTCCCCGAAGATCTTTCCGGTGACTTTATTTCCTTCAAGATCGGTTGAAGTAAAAGTAGTATCTTCATCCTCATTCTTTTCCTTATTTTCTGCGCAGGATACCATAGAAAAACACATGGCAAGGATGAGGAATATGGTCATTAATCGTCTGATTTTTTTATCCACGCTTGTAATCCTTTCTGATTTTGTAACAGTTCGCGTCTATCGAAAAAGACACAGGATGTCGGATGATCCCCTCCTGTGTCTTTCCTATTCAATAGCTTAATCTTTATAACTTAAACAATGTACCGATGATCCCTCTTCCCAGGGAAGCACCAATGTTACCGCCCAATCTTTTTCCGAGAGTGCCGCCGAAGGTCTTGCCCACAGTGTTACCCACTTCTCTTCCGATGGTGCCGGCTGCGGTTTTTGCGGTGCTGCTAACCGCAGTTTTTACTTTCCTCTTTTTCGCCTCTTCCTCACGGGCAGCTGCTTTCTCTGCATCCGCCTTCGCCTTGGCAGCCGCTTTTTCCGCATCTGCCGCTTCCTTTGCGGCAGCCTTGGCTGCAGCCTGCTCCTCTGCTTCTCTGGCAGCGATTGCCTCATCCTCAAGCTGTTTTCTCATGAGGAACTCGTAGGCAGAATCCCTGTCATAACCTTCTTTATAAGTGGTATAGAGGAAAGACTGGTTGATAATCTGAGTTCGCACACTGTCATCGATAGGTCCCATGAGGCTCTGAGGGGGAAGGATTTTACTCTTCTTCACCACGGTAGGGATACCTTCTTCATCCAGGACGGAAATCAGTGCTTCGCCGATTCCCAGATTCACCAGGGCATCATAGGTATCAAACTCCTCATTCACACGGTAGGACTGGGCGGCAGCTCTGGCTGCTTTCTGGTCTGCCGGGGTATAGGCATGGAGGGCATGCTGAATCTTATTGCCCAGCTGTCCCAGTACTCCATCCGGGATATCGGAAGGACTCTGGGTGATGAAATAGATACCCACACCCTTGGAACGGATGAGTTTCACCACCTGCTCAATCTTAACGAGAAGTTCCTTGGTTGCGTTATCAAAAAGCATGTGGGCTTCGTCAAAGAAGAACACCATCTTAGGTTTCTCTGCATCACCCACCTCCGGAAGGGTTTCAAACAGCTCGGACATCATCCAGAGCATAAATGTGGCATACATGGTGGGGTTATGCATCAGTTCCTGGCAGTCCAGCACCTGGATGACCCCTCTTCCTTCTGTATCTCTGCTGATCCAGTCCCTCACGTTCAGGGCCGGCTCACCGAAGAACTTGTCACCGCCCTGGGATTCCAGGGTTACCAGAGCGCGGGAGATGGCTCCAAGACTCTGTTTTGTTACATTTCCGTATTTTAACGTATAAGCTGCAGCATTCTCACCTACATACTGAATCATGGAACGGAGATCCTTGGTATCGATCAAAAGAAGGTTCTCATCATCCGCAATCTTGTAGATAATATTCATGATTCCGCTCTGGGTAGCATTCAGGCCCATGATCTGGGACATGAGGAGGGGTCCCATCTCAGAGATCGTGGTTCTTAGCGGAAGGCCGTTCTGTTCGTACACATCCCAGAAATTGGTCGGGTAAGAATGGAAGGTGAATCCCTCTTCCGCAAGTCCGAATTTGCTGATACGGTTCTGAAGATTTTCATCCATCTCCCCCGGCCTGCACATACCGGCCAGGTCTCCCTTGGCATCCGCCAGAAATACCGGAACGCCACAGTCACTGAAGGACTCAGCCAACACTTTCAGAGTGACTGTTTTACCGGTTCCGGTGGCCCCTGCGATCAGACCATGCCGGTTTGCCATCCTAGGCAGAATCGTCACCTTTTCATCCCCTGATTTTGCAATCCATATCTTACCATCCTGATACATAATACTCCTCCTAGCTTATCTGGACGATCACCCAGGAATGATCCGTCCGTATTCTTACGCTTTGTCTATATCCATCTCATTATTTAGCTTCATCTTATTAAGCTTCTTCTCAAGATACTGGTATAATTTATAACCGGCATAACCGGAAAGCAATCCGATTATGAGTCCCACCAACACATCCGTGGGATAATGCACATAGAGATACATCCTGGAAAATGCGATGAGGCATGCCAGGATTAAGGCGGCTATGCCAAGTGCCTTCTTCTTCATGAGGAAGAGACCGGAGACAACAGTGAAAGCCATGCTGGTGTGCCCGGAAGGAAAAGAATAATCCTTGGGCGGAGCCACCAATA
>JBGVCE010000168.1:0-2055 GCA_045226235.1 Anaerobutyricum sp. | reverse complement strand
CATATACTATCGTTTCAGGAATTATTTTTTTCTCCATCTTTCTGAACTGTTCTACCTGACGAAGCTGTCTTTTTATATAGCCATCATATTTTATATTGATATCAATTTGATCCATCACTTCGTCAGATAATCCTGCAGGCCGTTCAGGATCAAGATCCTTAAGCTTACGATAGTCCAGTTCGGGTCTTCTGATTAGCTCCGTGAGAGAACATGAAGTCTTTAAAGGAGTTGATCCATATTTCTTTAATAGTTCCTGAACTTGAGTTCCTGTTCCAATTCTAATATTGTCAATACGTTGTATTTCTGTTTCTATTTCCTTTTTCTTTTTCAGAAAAATATTATATCTATCATTATCAATTAATCCAATATGATATCCAATTTCCGTGAGACGCATATCTGCATTATCCTGCCTCAACAGAAGACGGTACTCTGCCCTGGAGGTCATCATCCTATAGGGTTCAAAGTTTTCCTTTGTCACAAGATCATCGATCAAAACACCTATATAAGCCTGGGATCGGTCAAGAATCAATGCTTCCTGTCCTTTGCAGTATCTGGCTGCATTGATACCCGCAATCAGCCCCTGTGCCGCGGCTTCTTCGTAGCCGGAGCTTCCATTGAACTGACCTCCGCTGAAGAGACCGGAAATGTTTTTAAATTCGAGAGAACTTTTTAACTGATTTGGATTAATGCAGTCATATTCTATGGCATAGGCATTTCTGATAATTTTGACATGCTCCAGGCCCTTTACTGTCCTGTACATTTCATATTGAACATCCTCAGGAAGAGAACTGCTCATGCCTCCAACGTACATCTCTTTGGTATATTCCCCCTCTGGTTCTATAAAAAGCTGATGTCTTTTTCTGTCCGCAAATCTTACCACTTTATCTTCGATGGATGGACAGTACCTGGGACCAACCCCCTCTATAATTCCTGAATAGAGGGGAGAACGATCCAGATTGGCCCGGATGATTTTGTGTGTTTCTTCATTAGTATAGGTAAGCCAGCAGCTGATCTGCTCTCTTTTGATATCTTCTTCTTTATTGGTAAAGCTGAACGGGACTATTTTCTCATCTCCAAACTGCTCTTCCATCACAGAAAAATCAACTGATTTCTTATCAATTCTGGCGGGGGTCCCTGTCTTAAATCGATATAATTCCACCCCGTTCTTTCTGAGAGAATCTGAGAGATAATTTGCCGCCTGCAGACCATTTGGCCCAGTATGATTGACCACTTCTCCATAGAGACATCTTGCTTTCAGATAGGTTCCTGTTGCCAGCACAACTGCCTTGCAATGATAGATTGCTCCTGAATAGGTCTTTACTCCTCTGATTACTCCCTCATTCACGATTAATTCTGTCACCTCAGCCTGCCTGAGTGTCAGATGATCCGTATTCTGAAGAGTATATCGCATAGTCTGGGAATAGGCGTCCTTGTCGGCCTGAGCCCGAAGAGAATGGACAGCAGGTCCTTTTGACTTATTTAACATCTTAGACTGGATATAAGTCTTATCTATATTTTTTCCCATCTCCCCGCCAAGAGCATCTACTTCACGTACCAGATGTCCTTTTGAACTTCCTCCAATATTGGGATTACAGGGCATAAGAGCAACGCTGTTCATACTCACGGTAAAAAGAATCGTTTCCAATCCAAGCCTGGCAGCAGCCAGGGCAGCCTCACATCCAGCATGTCCGGCTCCCACCACTACGATATCATAAGATTCTTCTAATGTCTTCACTTTGACGTCCTCCACATCCAAATCAGTCTGTCTCAGGGGTCATCTTTATTTTCCGGTGCAGAATTTTGAAAATATTTCATTAACCAGGTCTTCTTCCACTGCTTCACCGATAATCAGACCCAATGACTCATAGGCATTCATCAGATCAATGGTGAAAAAGTCTTCCGGCAGTCC
Source organism: Anaerobutyricum sp. (assembly GCA_045226235.1). Classification (GTDB taxonomy): domain Bacteria; phylum Bacillota; class Clostridia; order Lachnospirales; family Lachnospiraceae; genus Anaerobutyricum. The sequence continues at coordinate 146 of JBGVCE010000168.1, read as the reverse complement.
CAGTTCAATACTGTTTCTGGTACAAATCAAAGATTCATAGGCCTGGGATAACTGTTTCTTATGTCTTTCATTGGTGATAATGACATCATGATTGACATCTATTTTACCATGAAAAAACATATTTTTTAACTCAGTATTAAAATTAT
>JBGVCE010000167.1:0-3594 GCA_045226235.1 Anaerobutyricum sp. | reverse complement strand
ATGCCATGAGGACCGTGGATGTAGGCATCACACTGTGCAGTGTGTCCGAGATGGAACAGGGGATTAAAATGCTGAAGATGGTATTTGCTGACGAGTCAGGCCCTTCAGATGCCATAGAAAGCATGGTGTTCAGCATTCTGGAAAGTGGTATAAAAAGTGATTATGGCAGATTGCTGAAAGGGGAGGAAATCAATATCCTGGCCTTAATAAAATGGGCTATGGAGAAACATTTCTACCAGCAGGCCCTCACCATCATCGAATCCAGAGTGCCTCACGACCTGGTTTCCAGCGGAATCTTCTACTATGCCAGAAATAAGAAAGACCTCGAGGAATACCTGAAGAGGCTGAATGAAACTTACTGGTCTGTGGTTCCAAAGGACCGTTACCAGTTTGATGATATGGAACACTATTTTATCAAGTTCTACCGACGCAAGGAAGCTTACCGGAAAAAACCTAAAGTCCCCATTGAGGCCTATCTGAATCTTCGTCTGGATGAGATCTATAAGGAAGACTCCAAAGTAAGATCCTACACCCTATACCGAGGGGACAGGGAAACTCTGTATCAATTCCTTCTGGCATATATGCAGATCGGTAATCTTAGAAATCAGATCTCCCATGCCCAGGAGATTAATATCAATAATGTGGACTGGGATACAGATCAGGAAAATGAGAAGATTCAGATTCTGCGGGACAGGATCCAGGACTTTATCAAACTCTATGAGAAGGTACGTACTGCCATCGACAGGAAGTCAGGCAGGCCATACCTTATCTCACAGGAAGAGTTCAAACAGTACTGTAAAGATCATCCCATCACCTGGGAAGAATTGAGAGCAGAGAAAGAAAAAAAGAAAAGCCTGGAAAAAGAAGGCTAGAAATAATGATATCTGTCCTTACATCTGACGAAGAAATAAATCGTCACCAGAAGAGAACAGGTCTCTGAAAGGGTCATCGATAGCCAGATTCCATTCAAACCGAAAAAAACGGGCAGAATCAATACCGCAGCGATCTGGAATAAGAGCACCCTGGAGAAGGATATGATGCCCGATATCAGCCCATTGTTAAGGGCGGTAAAAAAAGATGAGGCATAGATGTTATAACCCGCGACGATGTATTTGGTTGTATATAGGGCAAACGCTGTGGTGGTCATGGCCAGAAGAGCATGATCATAGCCCGCAAAGATACGGGCAATGGTTCCGGCCAGGCCGACACCTCCCAAGGTCATAATGATAGAGAAGCAAAAAGTAAGAATCAGACTCTTATGGAGGACATTGGAAAGTTCCTCATGGTCTCCGGCACCATAATGGTAGCCTACGATGGGAGCGGATCCCATGCTGTATCCATAAGAGATGGATCCGAAGATAAAACTGGCGTACATGATAATGCCGTAGGCCGCAACTCCGTCTTCACCTGCCAGTCTCAGCAGCTGAAAGTTGTAGATGACATTAACCAGAGACATGGAGATGTTCGTCATGAATTCGGAAAACCCGTTGGTACATGTCCTGATCAGTGGCCTGATCTCCATACAGGGTTTGCCAAGCCTTAGGATGCTGTCATTGGGCAGGGCAAAATAAATCAGCGGGACGAGACCGCCCACACATTCCGTGATCACAGTGGCCATCGCCGCCCCTGTGACACCCCAATGCAGATAGCCGACAAAAAGGGCATCCAGGGCGATATTGGTTGCTCCTGCCAGCACGGTAACTGCCAGACCCAGGTTGGGTTTTTCGGCAGTCACAAAGAAACTGCTGAACATATTTTGCATCATAAAGGCAGTCAGAGATATAAAGCTGATTCTGCCGTAGATAATACAGTAAGAATACATCTCCCCGGTGGCACCCAGAAAACGGGTGACAGCGGGGAGTGTGATTTCTCCTATGATACTGACCGTAATTCCCAGAAAGATAACCGTATATACCAGCAGGGAAAATATGCTGTTGGCACGTCGGCTGTCTCCTGTACCGAAGGTCATGGAAACCAGGGCAGTTCCCCCGGCTCCGATCATAAATCCCACCGCCGAAAATATCATAATAAAGGGCATGATCAGATTCACCGCGGCAAATGGAGTCGACCCGGCAAAGTTGGAGATAAATAAGCCATCGACTATGCCGTAAATCGAACTGAATATCATCATTATGATGGTGGGAAAAGTAAACTGTAATAGTCTTTTGTAATCGAAATGGTCCGATAATTGTATTTTATCCATCTTGTCAACAGATTAATAGATTTTTGTAATGTCTTCTACTTCTTTTCTTCTGCGAAGCAGAGCGTCTCCTTCTCTGTAGCCCAATGCAATCACCGGTCCCACTTCTTCTGTGTCCGGAATATCAAAAACTTTCCGCAGGAGATCGGAATCGCGAAGTCCCATGATAAGACTGTCAAGTCCCAGTTCTTTAGCTTTGAGGATCAGGTAGGCGTTCTGTAAGCCAAGGTCATAGGCTCCCCATTTGTCCCCAAGTTCATTATCCGGCTCCCCTTTGGTAAATCCGGAGTTCCCTTTTTCGTAAGTTGTGACCAGATAGGCAACTGCATTCTGGGTACTTTTCTGGTTAAATAACGGCAGGCAGGATCTCACATGAGCGATCATTTCCTCACTGCTTGCAACATAATAACGGCCGGTCTGGGTATTCTTCCAGCTGGGTGCCTGCAGAGCAGTTTTCATGATCTCATCCAGGGTGCTGCGTGAAAGCGCATTGCTTGGCTGGTAGGAGCGAATGCTCCTGCGTTCCTGTACTAATGTCGAAAAATCCATACTATATATCCTCCCTTTCTGACAAATTCATGAGGATAGTTCATAGGGGTAATTATTACGAACTACCCTGGTCTTTAATTAAATCATATAACCAAAGTGCACTCTGTGTAAATGCAGGAATCTGTTTTTGGTGTATACTTTTTTTGATTCTTCTTATTATTCTCCTTTGATGTCAAGTTTTTTTCTTTACGATGAGGAATGTGGGACTTATAATATTAATAAGTGGTACTATGCCCATCTGTAGTTTGTAACTGAGCGGAAATCGGTTTGCGGAGGTTTGTGATGAAGGTTTTATTATCGAATATCTCTTCTAAAAACGGATATATGATAATAGACATATTTTATACTGCTTTGGCGGGGATGAATTATCCCGTCAAGTATCATGATGCCTCCAAAGTTCAGTTTATTGATGTCGATGAGGGATTCCGGCTAACCACCCTGAGGTATGACTTCTATGGGAAAAAGATTGTGATGGAATGACAGATAGCATGATAGCATAAAGAAAGAGCAGCCAGAATGACTGCTCTGTTTTTTTCTGTAAATCGCTTTTCTCAATTACTGTTCCGGACTGGAAACACTGACTTTATGATTGTACCATTTTCCCTTACTTCCAAGAATGGCTACATCAAATTCCTGATCTAAAGCGGGAACCGGGATATCAAATCCATATACCTCTTCCTTATAACCATCACTGTATTCTACCTGATCCAGGGTGGGTTCAAGAATATCAGCCCCGTCTTTCTGGGCATCTTCAGCTGTACCTACAAAGAGATTTACAATCTTCTTGGAAACAAGAGTGACATGAACGGACATATCTCCGTCTACCACAGAGAGGACTCCTTGCC
>JBGVCE010000166.1:0-12341 GCA_045226235.1 Anaerobutyricum sp. | reverse complement strand
CAGGTTGAGGCCTGTCTGGCCGCCTATCCCCGGGATGATGGCATCAGGTCTCTCATAGCGGCAGATTCTGGCCAGGTATTCCAGAGTCAGAGGCTCCATATAAACCTTATCTGCAATGGAATGGTCCGTCATGATGGTAGCCGGGTTGGAATTGGCCAGAATAACCTGATATCCTTCTTCTTTCAGGGCAAGGCAGGCCTGGGTTCCGGCATAGTCGAATTCTGCTGCCTGCCCGATGACGATGGGCCCCGATCCGATTACCAGTATTTTTTTGATATCCCTTCTTTTTGGCATGATCTACCCTCTTTTCATTAATTCCGTGAACCGTCGGAACAGGTGGCTGCTGTCCTGGGGCCCCGGGGCACTCTCCGGATGATACTGGACGGAAAAGACCTTATCCTCTTCCCGGAACAGACCTTCCACCGTATCATCCAATATATTCATATGGGATATGGACAGGCCCGTGCCGGCCAGAGACTTCCCGTCGACAGCATAACTATGGTTCTGGCTGGTTATCTCCAGTTTTCCGCTCAAAAGATCTTTTACCGGATGGTTTCCTCCCCGATGACCGAATTTCAGCTTATAGGTTTTCGCCCCGTAGGACAGGGCCAGCAGCTGATGTCCCAGGCAGATGCCGAACATAGGGATCCGCCCTCTCAATGCCTTCAGTGTCCTGATTACCTGGGGCAGATCCTGTGGATCCCCCGGTCCGTTGGAAACCAGTACCCCGTCCGGATGCAGGGACAGAATCTCCTCACTGTCGGTATCATAGGGAACGATGGTGACATTGCACCGGTTTTGGTTTAACATCCGTATGATATTGGTCTTCATCCCGCAGTCTATGGCCACCACATTATACAGGGGGTTTGACGTACGGCTGTACCATTTTTTCCTGCAGCTGCACCTTCTCACCGCGTCATGGGGTACCGGAATCTTTCTGATTTCTTCCACCCCCTCCTGGGGAGAAAGATCTTTATCCGTGATGAGGCATCTCCTGGCCCCCAGGTCACGGATGCTTCGGACCAGTTTTCTGGTATCGATTCCACTGATACCCGGTATCCCGTTTTCTTCCAGCAGCTCCCCCAGGGTTTTCGCCCAGCGAAAATTGGAAGGATTATCATTGATATCCCGGACAATCAGGGCTGCCGGCGCGATAATCTTGCTCTCGTAATCTTCGTCGGTCACCCCGTAATTACCAATCAGTGGATAGGACATCACTACGGCCTGGTCTGTGTAGGAAGGATCCGAAACAATCTCCTGATAGCCGGCCATGGAAGTATTAAAGACTATTTCACAGACTCTCTGGCCGGAACCGCCGAAGCCTGTCCCCTTATATATGGTTCCGTCTTCCAATATGAGCTTTCTGTCATATTTCATTTCCCGGCTCCTCCTTTGTCCGGCTATGTCGGCAGGCTGCCCCTACAAATTCCTGAAAAAGGGGATGGGGTCTGTTGGGTCTGGATTTAAATTCCGGATGATATTGAACCCCCAGATAGAAGGACAGGTCTGACAGTTCCACGGTTTCCACCAGACTGCCGTCCGGAGACAGACCGGATAATTTCAGTCCGTACTGACTCAGTATCTCCCTGTAATCATTGTTGAATTCATAGCGATGTCTGTGCCTTTCAGCGATCTCCTTCTTCCCGTAACATCTTTCCATCAGGCTGCCGGGCTGAATGCAGCAGGGATAACTGCCCAGACGCAGGGTGCCTCCCTTCTCTATCTGGTCCGACTGTCCCGGCATGAAATCAATCACTTTATGTTCGGAAGGATGGTCAAACTCCCCGGAACAGGCATCCGGTATGCCGGCTACATTTCTGGCAAACTCGATCACAGCAATCTGCATCCCCAGACAGATTCCAAAATAGGGGATATCATGCTCCCTGGCATATTCTGCCGCCAGAATCATCCCTTCCGTCCCCCGGTTTCCGAAGCCCCCCGGCACGATGATCCCGGAAGCCTCACTCAGTTTTTCTTTATAGTTGGATTCATTCATCTCCTCAGAGTCGATCCACCGGATATCCACATGAGTCTTTAATCCAAAACCGGCATGATGGAGAGCTTCTGCCACAGACAGATAGGCATCGTGAAGCTGGACATATTTTCCCACAAGGGCGATGGTCACTTTCCGGTCCGTATCTTCGATGGCTTTATTTAACTGTATCCAGTCTTCCAGATCTGGTGGGGGAAGGCGGAGGCCCAGCTCCCGGCATACCACGCCGGAAAAGTTTGCTTTTTCCAGCATGAGAGGTGCGGCATAAAGACTATCCAGGGTCCGGTTCTCGATGACACAGTCCTCTTTCACATTACAGAACATGGATATCTTCCGGAATATACTTTCTTCCAGCGGTTCGTTGCAGCGCAGGACGATGATATCCGGAGCGATTCCCATACCCTGCAGTTCCTTGACCGAGTGCTGGGTTGGTTTAGATTTGTGTTCATGGGATCCATGGAGATAGGGCACCAGGGTAACATGAATAAAGAGACTGTTTCCCCTTCCCACCTCCAGGGAAATCTGTCTGGCAGCCTCCAGAAATGGTTGGGATTCGATGTCTCCGATGGTGCCGCCGATCTCTGTAATCACCACATCCGCCCCGGTTTCTTTGCCGGCATGATAGACGAATTCTTTGATCTCATTGGTGATATGGGGTATGACCTGGACGGTAGATCCCAGGTATTCTCCCCTTCTCTCCTTATTCAGGACATTCCAGTAGACCTTTCCCGAGGTCAGATTGGAATACCTGGTCAGGTCTTCATCGATAAAACGCTCATAATGCCCCAGATCCAGATCTGTTTCCGCGCCGTCCTCCGTCACGTAAACCTCTCCGTGCTGGTAGGGGCTCATGGTCCCGGGGTCTACATTGATGTAAGGATCCAGCTTCTGAGCAGCGACCTTCAGTCCTCTTGCTTTCAGCAGTCTGCCCAGAGACGCTGCGGTAATTCCCTTGCCTAGTCCGGATACAACCCCTCCGGTCACAAATATATATTTGGTCATCATACCGCCTCCTTTACTCCCATTCCACTGTGGCCGGCGGTTTCTGGCTGATGTCATACACCACCCTGGAAACACCTTCCACTTCATTTACGATCCTTCCTGCAGCCCGTTCCAGAAGATCATAGGGCAGCCTGGTCCAGTCTGCCGTCATGAAGTCTTCTGTGGTAACCGCCCGGAGAGCCACCACATACCCATAAAACCTGGCGTCCCCTTTCACTCCCACACTTCGTGAATCGGTCAGCACGGCAAAATACTGGCCCGGCTCCTGATCCAGGTCTGCCTTCTGTATTTCTTCCCGGAAAATGGCATCCGCCTCCTGCAACAGCTTCACTTTCTCTTCTGTGATCTCTCCCAGGATGCGGACGGCCAGTCCCGGCCCCGGGAAGGGCTGCCTAAAGACCAGCTTAGGGGGTATCCCCAGCATAAGCCCAGCTTCCCTCACCTCATCCTTGAATAGCTGATTTAAGGGCTCGACAATCTGTTCAAATAACATGTCCTCTGGGAGTCCTCCTACGTTGTGATGGCTTTTAATCACAGCGGAGGCTCCTTTACCGCTTTCTATCACATCCGGATAAATCGTCCCCTGAGCCAGAACGGAAACAGGTCCGGCCTTTCTTGCTTCCTCCTCAAATACCCGGATAAACTCTTCCCCGATGATCTTTCGTTTCTGCTCCGGCTCCCGGATGCCCTCCAGCTTTTTCAGGAAGCGTTGGCCGGCATCCACCCTGATCAGATTTATACCCAGATCTCCCTTTAACGTTTTCTCAATATAATCGCCTTCCCCTTTTCGCAGCAAGCCATGATCCACAAATACTCCGATCAGATTCCGGCCGATAGCCTGATGAAGAATGACCGCTGCCACGGAAGAGTCCACCCCTCCGGACAGAGCCAGCAGAACCTTTTTCCCTCGAAGTTCCTCCCGGTATCTGTCAATCTGTCTGCGAGCGAAACCCGTTGCCGACCAGTCTCCTCTACATCCACAGATGTCATACAGAAAACGACGAAAGATTTCTTTCCCGTATTCTGTATGGGTGACTTCCGGATGAAACTGCAGACCGTAGATATCCCTGGAAACATCCTCCATGGCTGCACAGGGGCAATGGTCAGTCACGGCTGTAATCCGATATCCTTCCGGAACCTGGCTGATATAATCGGTATGGCTCATCCAGCAGATGCTCTCCCTGGGCAGATCCAAAAACAGCTTCGAATCTTTTTTTCTCAATTTTACCTTGCCGTATTCACTGGAACTGCCGGCGGAAGAAACCTTCCCCCTTGCCATGAAACAAAGCAGCTGTGCCCCATAGCATATACCCAGGATGGGGATTCCCAGCTCCAGAATCTTTGGGTCATAATGGGGAGATGTTTCTTCATACACATTGTTGGGACCTCCCGTTAGAATGATCCCTCTATAATCTTCTCTGCTTATGTCCTCCGCCCCTATGCAATCATAGTTTCTGATTTCCGCATAGACATGCTGCTCTCTGACTCTGCGGGCGATCAGTTGATTGTACTGTCCCCCGAAATCCAGCACCAGAATTTTTTCCAATTTTCTCTCCTCCTCTATTTTATCCTGCTGTGATATTTTCAAAGATTGTTGATCCGTCGGATTGCCTCTATGGTATCTTTCCGGTTTCCAAAAGCCGTTAGCCTGAAGTAGCCTTCTCCTCCGGGCCCGAAACCGGATCCCGGCGTCCCAACCACATTTGCTTCTTCCAGCAGATAATCAAAGAATTCCCAGCTGGTCATACCTCCTGGTGTCTTCAGCCAGATATATGGGGCATTCACTCCGCCAGACACCTCATATCCCGCCGACCTGAGCCCTTCTGATATTATTCCTGCATTACCCATGTACCAGGAAATCTGTTCTTGGATCTGCCTTCTTCCCTCCGGGGTGTAAACTGCCTCCCCTGCCCTCTGTATGATGTAGGGTGCCCCGTTGTACTTGGTTCCATGCCGTCTGGCCCAGAGATCCCACAGCCTGACTCCATCCGCCTTCAGGTCCTTGGGTATCACCGTAAAACCAAGCCGCAGGCCCGTAAATCCGGCTGTCTTGGAGAAGGACCGAATCTCGATGGCACATGTCCTTGCCCCAGGGCATTCATAGATACTGTGGGGGACATCTTCCTCCGAGATATAGGCTTCATAGGCCGCATCATAGAGGATGACTGATCCTTTCTCATTGGCATAATCCACCCACTCCTGCAGCTGGCTCTTCTTCATAACTGCCCCGGTGGGGTTATTGGGGAAGCAGAGGTAGATCAGGTCCGGTACCTGATCCGGCAGTTCCGGCACAAACCCTGTCTCCCCGGTGCAAGGCATATAGATCACATCCCGGAACCTTCCCAGTACCTCGTCATAATCACCGGTTCTGCCTGCCATGACGTTGGAATCCACATAGACCGGATAAACCGGATCACAGACTGCGACCCTGCTATCCCTGCTAAAAATCTCCTGAATGTTTCCACAGTCACATTTGGCCCCGTCGGATATAAAAATCTCATCCGCATCGATTCTGCATTTCCGCTCCTGATAATCCTTCCTGGCTATGGTCTCCCGCAGGAATTCATAGCCCAGGTCCGGAGCATATCCCTTAAATGTTTCCGCCTCGCCCATCTCATCGACAGCCTGATGAAGGGCCCGGATGATCTCCGGTGCGATGGGCATGGTAACATCCCCGATTCCTAGACGGATGACGGTCCTATCGGGATGGTTCTTTTCGTATTCCCTGACCTTCCCGGCCACCCTGGAAAACAGATAGCTGCCAGGCAGTTTCAGGTAATTTTGATTTATCTTGATCATCGTTCTCTCTCCTCCTGGCCGGCTCTTACAGGTTTGTATATCCCATGAGATCTTTATCTACTGCTTTGGCAGTCAGCCTGCCCTCGGCGATTGCCCTCACAACCAGGGACTGTCCTAAATGCATGTCCCCGGTGACGTAGATTCCCTTCTGTGAAGTCGCATACTCTCCCGCTTCTGTCCTGACGTTGGTCCTGGCATCCCTCTCCACCTCAAAATCATCAGTGACATAACTTTCGCTTCCCAGAAATCCAGCTGCAATCAATACCAGCTGGGCAGGTCTTGTTTTCTCTGTTCCTTCCACCGGAACCATGCTCGTTCTTCCTGTTTTCTCATCTCTGACCGGTTTCAGGGAGACCAGGACGACCTCTTTCAGCCTGCCCTCCTCATCTTTGACAAACTCTTTGACTGTGGTCTGATAGATTCTGGGGTCTGCTCCATATTTCCAGATGGCTTCCTCCTGACCGTAGTCCACCTTAAGCACCCTGGGCCATTCAGGCCAGGGATTGGAAGGGCCTCTTTCCGGGGCAGGCTCCGGCATCATCTCAAGCTGGAGGACGCTGTTAGCCCCCAGGCGGATGCAGGTTCCCACGCAGTCATTTCCCGTATCACCCCCGCCGATGACGATCACATCCTTATCTTGAACCAGATCGTAAGGAAGGTCATCAAAACTGCTGTCCAGGAGTCTTTTTGTCACCTCAGACAGAAAATCCACCGCAAACCGGATGCCTTCGGCCTCTCTTCCCGGAGCAGGGATATCTCTGGGGTTGGATGCTCCACAGGCAAGAATAACGCAGTCATACTTTTCCTTTAATTCTTCCGCATGTAGGGTTTTCCCTACATCCGTATTACAGACAAAGGTGACTCCTGCCTCTTCCATGAGCCGGATCCTGCGGTCAATCAGTGATTTGTCCAGTTTCATGTTGGGGATTCCATAACGCAAGAGTCCTCCGGGCCGGTCTCTTCTCTCATAAACAGTGACCAGATGACCCCTTTGGTTCAGGAGCTGGGCTGCGGCCAAACCGGAAGGTCCACTTCCGATAACGGCCACTTTCTTGCCGGTTCTGACCTGGGGGGCCTCCTCCTTCACCAACCCATGGGCATAGGCATACTCTATGACCGCCTTCTCATTTTCTTTGGTAGTTACCGGGGCATCATGAAGACCGCAGGTGCAGGCCGCCTCGCAGAGGGCCGGGCAGACCCGGCTGGTGAATTCAGGAAAACTGTGGGTCATGGAAAGTCTGCGATACGCTTCCTCCATTCTCCCCCGGTAGACCAGATCATTGATCTCCGGTATCAGATTATGAAGAGGGCATCCGGACATCATTCCCGCAATCATCAGGCCGGCCTGACAGAAGGGGATTCCGCAATCCATGCATCTGGAGGCCTGCTGTTGCTGATCAGACAATTCCAGACTCTCGTGAAATTCCCGGAAATCGGTTACTCTCTCTTCTTCTGTCCTGACCCTGCCTTCTTCCCTGTCATATTCCAGAAAACCATATGTTTTTCCCATCACTGCTCACCTCCCGTAAAGACTCTGAAGGCTTCGATCTTTGCCCTCTCCGGATCGGATCCGGCTTCGATCTCCCTGGCGGTCAATCTTAAGATTTCTTTGTAATCCACCGGTATGATCTTTTTGAAATGGGTGATATATTCCGTAAACCGGGAAAGAATCTTCTTCCCCTTCACGGAGCCGGTGGTCTCCACGTGTTCCGTGATGATTTTCTTCAGTTCATCCATATCCTCTTTATGTACCACCATCTCCATACTAACCAGCTGCTTATTCAGGTTCTTGTAGAGGGTGTTTCTCTCATCAAGCACATAGGCCACGCCTCCGCTCATGCCGGCAGCGAAGTTCTTCCCTGTTTCTCCAAGAATGACCACCGTTCCTCCTGTCATATATTCACATCCATGTTCTCCCACGCCTTCCACCACGGCCACAACTCCGGAGTTCCGGATAGCAAACCGCTCACCGGCCATGCCGGCGATGAAGACCTTGCCGGATGTGGCCCCATACAGAGCTACATTTCCGATGATTATGTTTTCGCCCGGATTATATCTGGCTTCCGGGGGAGCGGAAACGATCAGCTTTCCGCCGGACAGTCCCTTGCCCAGATAGTCATTACTGTCCCCTGACAGTTTTAAGGTAAGACCCCTTGGGAGGAAGGCACCGAAACTCTGCCCACCGGATCCGCTGCAGTGAACCTGTATGGTATCTTCCGGCAGACCCTCAGGGTGCTGTCTGGTGATTTCCGCCCCCAGAAGGGTTCCGAAGGTTCGGTCAATGCTTTGAAGATGAATCTTCATCTGGGTTTTCTTCCCTGTTTCTATAGCTCGCTTAACAGCCTTTGATCTCAGGAGGACGCTTTCATCTTTGGTTTCCTGAAGATTAAAATCATAGAGGTCTTCTTCCTTATGGGAGATATGACCGCTATCCACATGGAACAGGATGCCGGAGAGATCTATCTTTTTCTGCTTTTCGGACAGACCTTCTTTCACTTTCAGGAGATCACTTCGTCCCACCATCTCCTCCACTGACCGGATACCCAGATGACTCATGATTTCCCGAAGTTCCCTGGCGATAAAGAGCATGAAATTCTCCACATATTCCGGTTTGCCGGCAAAACGTTTTCTTAGTTCGGGGTTCTGGGTGGCGACACCCATGGGGCAGGTATCTGACTGACACTGCCTCATCATCACACAGCCCAGAGTGATCAGGGGGGCAGTGGCAAAGCCGAATTCTTCCGCTCCCAGCAGAGCAGCGATGGCCACATCTCTCCCGCTCATCAATTTTCCGTCCGTCTCAATGATGACCCGGTTACGCAGGCCATTGGCTATAAGGGTCTGATGGGTTTCCGCCAGCCCCAGTTCCCAGGGCAGACCGGCGTTATGTATGGAAGAAAGAGGGGCTGCCCCGGTTCCTCCATCATAGCCGGACACCAGAACAACAGCGGCTCCTGCCTTGGCAACACCCGCCGCCACGGTACCGACCCCTGCCTCGGAGACCAGTTTCACCGAGATCCTGGCCTTCTTGTTGGCGCATTTGAGGTCATAAATCAGCTGGGCCAGATCTTCTATGGAATAGATATCATGATGGGGCGGAGGTGAGATCAGACTGACTCCGGGTGTGGAATGTCTGGTCCTGGCAATCCAGGGATAGACCTTCTTCCCGGGCAGGTGACCGCCCTCGCCGGGTTTTGCCCCCTGGGCCATCTTGATCTGTATCTCCTTGGCGCTCACCAGATACCGGCTTGTGACACCGAACCTTCCACTTGCCACCTGTTTGATGGCTGAACTTCTGTCATCCCTGGTCCCTGCTGACCGGATGCGCTCATCACTCTCTCCACCCTCACCACTGTTACTTTTTCCCTTCAGATGATTCATGGCAACGGCAAGGGCCTCATGGGCTTCCTCGGAGATGGAACCGTAGGACATGGCCCCCGTCTTAAACCTCTTTACGATGGATTCTTCACTCTCTACCTGGTCCAGGGGGATTCCCTCTTCCGGGTAATTAAAATCAAGCAGGCTGCGCAGATACCCTGTGGCCTCGCTGTCCACCATCCTGGTGTAGGATTTGAATTTCTCATAATCTCCTTCTCTTGTGGACAGTTGCAGCATGTGTATAGTCTGTGGATTATATCTGTGTTTTTCCCCCTGACTGCGTTCCTTGTGCCTTCCTGTGGAAGATAATTCCAGATTGACAGGAAGGCCCAGAGGATCAAATGCTTTGCTGTGCTGCTGGTCCACCGCCCTTCCGATGTCCTCCAGTCCTATGCCGCCCACACGGCTGACCGTCCCGGTAAAATAATCCCGGATGACCTCCTGGGAGATACCGATGGCCTCAAAAATCTTGCTGCCCTGATAGGACTGAATGGTGGAGATGCCCATCTTGGATGCGATCTTCACGATACCAAACAGGATTGCGCGATCATAGTCTTCCACCGCTGCATAATAATCCTTATCAAGGAGTTCATCTTCCACAAGCTGCCGGATGGTGGCATGGGCCAGATAGGGGTTCACCGCAGAAGCTCCATAGCCCAGCAGGGTGGCAAAATGATGAACCTCCCTGGGTTCTCCGGACTCAACGATCAGGGACATGGCTGTACATTTTCTGGTCTCTACCAGATGCTTATGCACTGCTGCCACCGCCAGAAGGGATGGGATAGCCACATGGTTTTCATCCACCCCCCGGTCCGAAAGGATCAGGATGTTGGTTCCCTCCCTGTAGGCCTTGTCCACCTCCACAAAAAGGTGGTTTAAAACTCTCTTCATGGGGGTTGTCTTATAGAAAAGGGTAGACACTTTGGTGACTTTAAAACCCTCTTTTTTCATATTCTCTATCTTCAGGAAATCCAGGTCAGTCAGAATGGGGCTGTCTATCTTAAGGACCTGGCAGTTATCCGGTTTTTCCTCTAAAAGATTACCGTTCTTGCCCACATACACTGTCCTGGATGTGACGATCTCCTCCCGCCCCGCATCGATGGGAGGGTTGGTAACCTGGGCGAAAAGCTGTTTAAAATAATAAAATAATGGCTGGTACTCTTCGGACAGAGCCGCTATGGGGGTATCGACCCCCATGGAACCGATTGCCTCGCTTCCATTCAGCGCCATAGAAAGAATGTTGTCATGGCAGTTTTCCCAGGTATAGCCAAAGGCTTTCTGAAGTCTGGCAAGCTGTTCTGCCTTATATTTCGGAACCTTCTTGTTTGGAACATGCAAAGAAGACAGCATCAGTAATCTGCTGTCCAGCCATTCTCCATATGGTTTGCTCAAAGCATATTTTTTCTTGATCTCCTCATCATCGATGATTCTTCTCTGCCTGGTGTCCACAAGCAGGATCTTTCCCGGATGCAGTCGCTCTTTCTTCACCACATGTTCTTCAGGCAGATCAAGTACTCCCACCTCGGAAGACAGGATCAGCCTGCCGTCATCCATCACATAGTATCTGGAAGGGCGGAGCCCGTTACGGTCAAGGATGGCCCCCATCACATCCCCATCAGAAAATACGATGGATGCCGGTCCGTCCCAGGGTTCCATCATGGTGGCATAATACTGGTAGAAATCCCTCTCTTCCTGGGAGAGAGTTTCATTGTGCACCCATGGCTCGGGAATCAGTATGGCTGCGGCGAGGGGAAGATCCATTCCACTCATCATCAGGAACTCCAGGGTATTATCCAGGATGGCCGAATCCGAGCCCTCCCGGGAGATCACCGGGAGTACCTTGGTCATATCATCCTCAGAAAATAGGGAAGTATGCATGGTTTCCTCTCTGGCAAGCATCTTATCTGCATTCCCCTTTATGGTATTGATCTCCCCGTTATGCACAATCAGGCGGTTGGGATGTGCCCTGTCCCAGCTGGGTGTGGTGTTGGTGGAAAAACGTGAGTGGACCACGGCGATGGAGGACTCATAATCCGGCTCTTCCAAATCACAGAAAAAGGACCTCAACTGGCCCACCAGAAACATTCCTTTGTAGACGATGGTCCGGCAGGACAAGGAGGGAACATAGGTGTTCTCATTACTCTGTTCGAACTCTCTTCTCACAATGTACAGCATCCGCTCAAAATCAAGGTCTTCCCTGACTTTGGCCGGTCTTTCGATGAAGACCTGATAGATGGAAGGCATACATTCCCTGGCTTTGCTTCCCAGGACATCCGGGTTGGATTCCACCTTTCTCCATGCCAGAAGCTTCAGCCCGTTTTTACGGACAATAATCTCAAACATGGATCTGGCTAGTCTCCTGTCCAGTTCATTTTGGGGAAAAAACATCATCCCCACACCATACTCCCGCCTTCCCGGGAGATGGATTCCGATTTCTCTCATTTTTCTGACGAAAAACCTATGGGGAATCTGTGTCAGGATCCCCACACCGTCCCCGGTTTTGCCTTCCGCATCTTTACCTGCCCGGTGGGCAAGATTTTCCACGATGGACAGGGCATCGCTGACCAGTTTATGGCTGGGCCGGCCCTCTATATCGATGATTGCGCCGATCCCACAGTTATCATGTTCAAAGGAAGGACAATAAAGTCCTTCCCTTTCTATACGTGCAAATAAATCTGTCATAATTCCTCCTCCCCTCCGATCATCAATACAAGCCGGCTCTGCTCAAGATCATGGAACTGGATACATCCCTTTTCCCCGGTGTCATATATGCTTATAATCCCTTCATGAGACAAGATATCCTCCTCCTTATAGAAGTCAGCGGAGATTTCGGGAAACTCTTTGAATTTTTCAGGATCAAAGAATTTTGTCCTGTTATCGGAAAATACAGCTGTGTAGAGGATCTCCGCTTCCACCAGATCCTGGAAGATGTGGCTCCCGTAAGATAACTCCGGATTATAACCTGCTTTCTTCTCCTCCACTTCACAGATCACTTCGAATTCACTGATATCCGCAAATGTGGTTGGAACACCAAGTTCCGGGGAGGAAGTCCCGATTCTTCCGGGAACCATGAGCATCATGTGCTTTCCTTTCCCTCTGAATTCCCAGTTGACCTTTCTGATCAGACCGGCAATTCTGGTTTTATCCGAGTAGGGCATATTGTAATAGG
>JBGVCE010000165.1:0-13032 GCA_045226235.1 Anaerobutyricum sp. | reverse complement strand
CTGCCGTGAGCCTGAAAATATCCGCGAAATACCCCGAGGAATCCTGAGATAAATATGGCGGGTGCAAGAATCCTTAGAACAGGAATCGCATTGCTCTGATTTTCCGGAATCAGAAATTGCGCTCCAAAAAATGTAACGCACATTCCGATGGTTCCCACGATCAGGACATAGAGCAGAGCGCAGCGAAAAACCTTATGGGCATCAAGGTATTGTTTGAGGGCCAGCTTCCCTGAAACCACCTTGGAGACAGCCATGGGAATACTGTAGGATGAGATCAGAAGTATCATGGTGTAGATGTTTACCGCGATACTGTAATACCCGTTTCCTTCATCTCCGATGATACTTGTCACAGGGCTCCGGTACAATACCCCAATAATCCTGGTGACGATCCCGGCCACCATCAGGATGGAGGCCTGGGTCAGTATATTTTCTTCTCTTCTGTCATTTTGTCTCAAAACAATTCACCTGATTCTATTACACATTAATCTCGGCAGTCATGCCCAGGATATCCTGGTTGGCATCAAGCACAGGCCGGACAAAATCTCTGATATATTCTTCCGTCTGTTCCGGTGCCCTTCCCACAAAATTCTCAGGTTTCATGATGGATCTCAGCTGATCCATATCCATGCCGAATGCCGGGTCCGAAGCGATCCGTTCCAGAAGATCATTTTCTTTGCCTTCTTCCTTGACTACCTTTCCTGCAGCCATGGAATGCTGACGGATACGCTCATGCAGTTCCTGACGGTCACCGCCTGCCTTCACCGCATCCATCATGATATTTTCGGTTGCCATAAAGGGCAGCTCTTTCATAAGACGGCTCTCGATTACCTTCGGGTAAACCACGAGGCCATCCACAACATTCAGATAGAGATCGAGGATGCCGTCCACGGCCAGGAATCCTTCCGGTATGGAAAGTCTCTTGTTGGCAGAATCATCCAGGGTTCTTTCGAACCATTGCGTGGATGCTACCAGAGCCGGGTTCATGGCATCTGACATCACATAGTTTGCCAGGGAGGCAATTCTCTCACTTCGCATAGGGTTTCTCTTATATGCCATGGCAGAAGATCCGATCTGATTCTTCTCAAATGGCTCTTCGATCTCCTTCAGGTGCTGAAGAAGACGGATGTCATTGGAGAATTTATGAGCAGACTGGGCGATTCCGCTCAGTACATTCAGCACACGGCTGTCCACTTTCCGGGAGTAAGTCTGTCCTGAAACAGGATGGCAGGATTCAAATCCCATCTTGTGGGCGATCTTTTCATCAATCTGACGGATAATTTCATGATTTCCGTCAAAGAGTTCAAGAAAACTTGCCTGGGTTCCTGTGGTCCCCTTGCATCCCAGTAATTTCATGGTGGAGATGACATAATCCAGATCCTCCAGATCAAGCATCAGCTCATTAATCCACAGAGTAGCCCTCTTTCCAACGGTAGTAGGCTGGGCAGGCTGGAAATGAGTAAAAGCAAGAGTAGGAAGACTCTTGTATTCAAGGGCAAATCTGGAAAGTTCCGCAATAACATTTAATAATTTCTTACGTACCAGCTTCAGCCCTTCCGTCATGAGAATGATATCCGTGTTATCTCCCACATAGCAGGAAGTAGCTCCAAGATGGATGATTCCTTTTGCATTGGGGCACTGAAGTCCATAGGCATATACGTGGGACATGACGTCGTGCCGAACCAGTTTTTCCCTTGCCTTTGCCTCCTCAAAATTTATCTCGTCGGCATGAGCTTTCAGCTCTTCAATCTGTTCTTTACTGATGCTGTCAAGCCCCAGTTCATACTCGGTCTCTGCCAGGGCAATCCACAGTTTCCTCCAGGTTTTAAATTTTTTATCCGGGGAAAAAATATACTGCATCTCCTTGCTGGCGTAACGTTCTGATAATGGGCTTTGGTATCTATCGTACATAATGATCCTCCTGTTTTTTAATCTACTATATCTTTTTTAACACATTTCCGGGGTCTTGTACACCAGATTTCGGCTGAACCGGATCCCGATTGAACTGCTACTGTCTTCCTTCGGTTTTTGGGGTCAATCTCCAACCGGTGAGAAAAAATCAGAATCCTCGGGAATAATCCCCCTTTTGATCTTCACTTTCAGGATTCTCATCACAGCCTGATCAATCTGTTCTTCTTCGATGTCCCCTTCATTTACTGCATCGAGGATGCCCTCCACAGCCAAAGCAAAGTCATCCGGCATGAGGATCATGTCATTTCCGGCCTGGAATGCAAGCTTGGCCGCCTCGTTGGCATCGTAGAATTTCGTGATACTCTTCATGTTCATGGCATCTGTGATTATCACATTTTCAAATTGCAATTCATCTCTAAGAATATCGCTTACCACGATATCCGACAGGGAGGAAGGGAGATCATTTCCTGTGACCTGGCTGACGGAGACATGGGAAGTCATGGCAAAATCTGCCCCGGCCTCAATTCCGCTTCTAAAGGGAAGGAAGTCGGTCTCACGGAGATTATCGATGGTAACATCCAGCCCCACATATCCTTTGTGGGTATCCTCCCCGCTGCTGCCCTGACCCGGAAAATGTTTTAAAGTGGCACAAACGTCATATTTCTGGAGCCCTTTGACCACCTCAACCACCAGGTCGGAAACCAGTTTTGGATCACTGCCAAAGCTTCTCTCTCCGATCTCTTCGTTGGCTTCGTTGGTCATCACATCTGCCACAGGGGCAAAATCCAGGTTGAAACCAAGTTCGGATATCTCTTTTCCAATGGTCTCACCTACTTTTCTGGCTTCCTCCGGGGAACCACTGTCCCCGATGACCTTCATGGTAGGAAATGCAGTAGTACCCATATCCTTATTATTCCCGATCCGTGCAACCATGCCTCCCTCTTCATCTACCCCGATAAAAAGCGGTATTTTCACACATTTTTGCATATCATCGATAAAGGTGGATGTCTGTTCACGGTTTTCGATATTGAATGAAAAGAAGATAACTCCACCGGGCTGGTATCTGACAAGATTCTCTTTCATCTCCTTGGTCATGGAAGTCTCGGCGGAGAAATCCAGAGAATCCGTACATACGATAAAAAGCTGCCCGATCTTCTCTTCCAGAGTCATGGTATTAAGAACATCTCCTGCCATTCCTTCCAGGGTAATGTCATCCATGGAAATATCCCCCGGCTGAGTGGTTGCCTCGGCGGCGGATGTCCTTTCTTCCGGAGACTTTTCCGAAGGATGTCTACGGCAGCCGGAAACCGATGACATAATTAATATGATGCATAACAGAAAACATAAGCTGATCCGACGATAGGATTTCATCTGCTTCCTCCTTCTTAGATATCATACTATTTCGTCAAATAGAAAAATGAATCTACGGTGTGACTGGTATCAATCAGATTGTTATACTGTAGAATCTGGTATTGTTTCACCAGATCTTTATAGGGAGAATCCAGGGCATCTTCATAATAATTCCCCTCGGAATCGATAGCTCCCATGGCATTGATTACAGGTAATTTCTCACGGAGATCCATCAGGAACTTCTGGTAAGAGCTGGTTTTCAGGCCTGCCTCTTTCATGACATAAGCGCCCAGATAGTTCGCACTCATCTTATCTATGGTAGTTTCCCTGATATCATAATTAGCCCAGATGATAAAGGGAACCTGATATTTTTTCAGCAGTTCTTCCTTGGTAAGATCCCCTGCGGATTTTCCGTAAAGACTATCGTAAAAATCACTGCCCAGAGAAGGCTGGTGGTCTCCGAACATAACGATGATGGTTGGCTCCTCCACCTTCTTAAAGTATTTTACCAAAAAACGGAAGGCGTCATCTGATTTTTTGATCAGGGAAAGGTACTGGTCTGCCTTCTCATTTGTATGATTGTCGCTGATACGGATCTCATTTTTAAAATTCTGATAGGTCTTGTCAAATCCACCATGGTTCTGCATCGTCACGTTAAACAGATAAAATGGCTGATCCTTGTCCTCGTGGTCTTCGTATAATTCTATAATCTTCTCAAAGTCTGACTGGTCGGAGATATACTTGCGGTACATCAGGGGATTCGTGAAATCCTTCTCACTGTAGAAAGAAGAGAACCCCATCTCATCATAGACCTCCACACGGTTCCATCCGGAGGCCAGATAAGGATGTAAAGCAAGATTCCCACCATATCCCTGTTCTTTTAGCAGATAGGTCATGTTGGGAAGTTTATCCTTCACAACCTGGGTGTAAGCAATGATGCCGCTCTGCAGGAATCCCACATTGTTACCGGTAAGGAATTCAAACTCGGAATTACAGGTGCCGGAGCCGAAGATGGACATGTATAGATTTCCCTTGATGGTATTCTTCTTAAGGCCGTGGATAAAAGGCATATAATCTTCATTTGTATTGAAGGAGTTGACCACGGACAAATCGGAGAATGCTTCGTTCATGATGGCGATCACGTTGGGCTTTCTTCCGTCTTTTCTCTCCAGCCGTCCTCTCCTGCCCTTCTCCCTGTTGGCATAGATCTCCTCATAGTACTCCACGATATCCTGGGCGGACTCCTCGGAATACTCACTGGGTTTTTCCTGGAGAAGGGAATTCATATTCAGGACAAAGCCAAAAAACAGTCCGTTTTTGGCGTAACCCTTCTTCTGATCCCACACATTATTCTTGATACTCATGCTTTTTAGGATGTCTTGTTCCACCACCAGGGATCCTACGGCAAACGATCCTGCCAGGATCAGGGAAAGCATCACAAGTCTGCTCTTCCAGCGCTTCTTTTTCTGAACCGGACAGCGGAACAGTACTGCAAAATAACATAGCATCAGCAGGCCGTTCCACACGAACACAGGCTGGATGTCATAGGTATAATTGGCCGATACACTCATGGCTGTGGAGAAGGACATCAAATCCGAAGGAAGGATGGGTGCCCCCTTGAAATTCAGCACATAGTAATTTGCGATTCCAAGAAGATACCAGCATGACATTCCCAGGATTACCGACAGTCTTCTGGAGAAGAAGATAAGGTAAAGAATGCCAAAAAACAGATAATAGAGGACCACATTAAAGCAGAACTCTCCCACCCGGATACGGTAGATCTGGTTGTCTGTAAAACGTTCCACCATCCAGAAGGTAAAGAGTGGAGCCAGAAGCCAGAGAAACGTACCCGCCCGGGACAGCAGGTCCTCGGACAGCGGTATCCGGCGCAGGATCAGGAGGATTACCAGTCCAATCAGAAAGCAGATGGCTGCCCACTGGGTATAGATCCTTACAGGATAATATAACTTGGCCACCAGGTACTTCTCCCGGGGCATCTGGTCAACCATCACTTTTCCGGAAAAACCCTTTTCCCTGGTTCTCCATTGATAAAAAATCGGTTCTTTTCCGGATTCGGTTCCGCCGGAGTCCAGACGGATCAGATAATACCTGCCCTTCTCCAGCTGAACATCGGTATCGAATTCTGTATATCCATTGTTGATAAGATCCTTAACATCCATCCGGATCTCTTTGATCCTTTTCCCACTCTCCTCTTCAACCAGGCTCATCTCAATACTGCCGGAAGCTTCCCCGCCATAGTCATTGCTGGAGTAGATTCTCAGGGTTTTCAGATGAGTGTGTTTTGCCTTAAATCTCTGGGTAAGTATCGTGTCATCACTCAGAAGGCATAACTGATCGATCCGGTATTTATTCACCTGGTTGGTGGCATTTCTCTGATACTCTTTAAAATGAGAGCACAGGTATCCCATCAGGCATAACAAAAACAGAATCGCCAGTATTTTTATTAAGATTTTTCCTTTCTTCAGGGATTTGAAATCCTTTTGATCAATTAAGTTTGAAATCCGGGACATTTTCTTTTTCCTTTATTCGCTTATGTCTGTCTGCTCAAGTTCTTCTTTCAGTGTGATGAACCGTTTGTTTAACAAGGGATGAACCTCATAGGGGGCAATCTCACAAAGAGGGTCCAGCACGAACTTCCTCTTCTCTATCCCGGGATGGGGAATAACCAGATCGGGGGAAGTCAGGATACGGTCATCATACAGAAGGAGATCCAGATCAAGGGTTCTTGGCCCCCAGTGAATCTCTCTGGTTCTGCCGGCATCTTTCTCAATCTGCATTAACCGGGCCAGCAGCTCTTCTGGTTCCAGCAAGGTTTCAACAGAGATTACCGTATTTAAAAAAGGGTCTTGTTCCAGGTATCCATAGGGCTCCGTTTCCAGGATGGAAGCCTGTTGGCATACTCTGACATCTTCCAGGGAATCGATGGCCCTGATGGCACCTTTCAGGTATTCCTCCCGGTCCCCCATATTTGATCCAAGTCCTATGTAGGCTATGTGTCTGCCCCGATGTATCTTCACGGAGGCATATTCGATATGGCGCATCACGGGAGCCCAGGGTTTTTTTACTTCCAGATCAAGGCTGTCGATACGGGCATACTTTCGAAGTATACCTGCAGCGATCCGTTCTGCCACTCTTTCGATCAGTTTATCGTTCTGCTGTTTCATAAGTTCTTCGATAAGGCGGCATACTTCCCCGTAATTGACGGAATCCTCCAGCCGGTCGGACAAGCCTGCCCCTCTGTTATCTGTGTAGATAACAGCATCCACCAGGAACTTCTGTCCCAGTACATTCTCTTCTCTGTAAACGCCATGATTACAGAATACTTCCAGATTATGAATGATGATCTGATCTTTCTTCTTACTATAATTCATAAATCCCTCCATGGCAATTATGTCAGTTTCCTTCAGATATCAGTATGGCATCGGTCATCTTTAAAGCCCGCCCGTTAGCCTTTACATCATGTACACGAAAGATAGATGCCCCTTTCTGCCGTCCCAGAACTGTGGTGGCGATGGTCCCTTCCACTCTTTCTGACACAGGGGTACCAAGGGTTATCCCGATTACAGACTTTCTGGAAGTCCCCAGCAATATAGGCAGGTTCCATCGTTTCATGATCTCCAGATGATTCAGGATCCAGAGATTCTGCTGGTAGGTTTTCCCGAATCCCACGCCGGGATCCAGGATGATTTTATCTCTTGCAATCCCTGCTTTTTCGGCGAGATCCAGACTGGTTTCCATATCCTGGATAAACTGATTCTCAAAATCTTCAGAACAAGGCAGGTCACGATTGTGCATCAGGCAGCAGGCTACTTTTTCACCGGCGATGAGATCCGCAAGCCTCCGGTCCCATTTCAGGCCCCATATGTCATTTATCATATCAGCCCCGGCAAGGATACCTTCCTTTGCCACCTCATACTTATAGGTATCCAGAGAGACAGCCACATCAATTTCTTTCTTTACCTTTTCGATCACCGGAATCACCCGCTCCATCTCTTCCTGATCCCTTATCTTCACATGACCGGGCCGGGTAGATTCCCCTCCGATATCAATGATGGAAGCTCCTTCCTCCACCATCTTTTCCGCCTTTTTCAAAGCCTCGTCTATGGTGGTGTAAGCCCCTCCGTCAGAGAAGGAATCCGGTGTTATATTTAAAATCCCCATCAGGTAACTATTATTATCTAAATCAAACAAATGTCTGCCGATATACATTATTACGAAACTCCTCCATGAACGATAAGGATCCGCACAGCACAAAACAGTCCGCATCTTTTTGCTCTGTCCTGGCTCTATGCACTGCTTCATTCACATCATCACAGATGGTTACGGGAACCTGGCAGGAATCCACAGCTTTGGCAAGTTCCGTCGCTTCCAGCCCCCTCTGATTCCCGGGGGTAAAAACATAAACCCAGGACGCAAGGGGCATCAGATATTCCAGCATGAGGGGATAATCCTTATCCCGCAACACTCCCATTATATAGATGATCCTTCTATTTGTAAAATGTTTTTGCAGAAAGGCCGCCAGTTTTCTGGCTCCGTCGGGGTTATGGGCTCCATCCATGTAGAATGGCGGATTTTCTGCGATCAGTTCCAGACGTCCCGGCCACCTGGTATGAGATAGTCCTGTTTTAATGTTCTCCATACTAACAGAATCTGATCCCTTCCTCTCCCGGATCAGAAGAGCTGCACTGATTGCAGTGACCGCATTTTCAATCTGATGAAATCCCGGCAGATTAATATAATATTCTTCCCCCAGATAGCGGAAAGCAGATCCTGTCGGAGTTTCTCTGATTTCGCAAAGATCCCCTTTCTGGGTCACGTTACATTGGGCACCCACTCTCTCGCAGGTCTTTTTGACCACGTCATTTACAACTTCTTCATTTATTGCCAGAATGACAGGGACATTATTCTTTATGATACCTGCCTTCTGACAGGCAATCTCTTCCAGACTGTCCCCAAGAAAAGCTTTGTGGTCTTCACTGATGGAAGTGATGATGGAGAGAAAAGGATGTTCTATGATATTGGTGGCATCTTTAAGGCCCCCCATCCCAGTCTCAATCAAGGCATAATCTACTTTCTCATCCCGGAAGTACAGCAGAGCGATGGCGGTTTCCGCCTCAAAGATTGTAGGTGTTTCCCATCCTTTCTCTCTCATCAAGTCGGATATTTCCTCCATCTTTTGAAAATAGGATTCCAGCCGGTCCCGGGGGATAAATCTGCCATTAATCTGAAAACGTTCCTCATAACACAGTATGGTGGGGGAAATATATCTTCCTACTTCATTTCCGGCTTCTTTTAATATGGCTGCCAGAAAAGCCAGCGTAGATCCCTTTCCGTTGGTCCCCGCTACGTGGATAATGCTTAGCTCCTCTTCCGGATGTCCCAGCAGATCCAGCAGGTGTCCCATGGTTTCCAGCCCGGGAACACTCCCCTTCCTGCTCAGCTTCTCTATGGTTTTATAATAACTGTATTCTTTCATATGCATTTCCTTGTCCCATCTGCCATAATACCCCGCATATCAAAGGATATACGGGGTAAAAAACAAAAACATATAATAGTTCTATACTTCGAAAATAAGATCTCCGTAGCTTGGGATCGGCCAGGCTTCTTTTGCCACCAGCATCTCCAGTCTGTCCGCAGGAGTTCTCAGATCTTCCATCGCGCGTGATACCACATCATGATAGTATTTGGCCTGTTCTTCCCCGTCCGGCATCTCCTCAGCGATATAAGTTACCTGCTCCAGTTTGCCAAGGGCCTGGAACATCTTCTTAAGATTATCCGTGATATCCTCAAGAAGTTTACTCTGTACCGAAGTGTCCAGATCACATGCGGCTTTGATGGCATTGATCGAGTCCGCAAGGCTGGTCTGATACTTGATGGTGGCAGGGACTATCTGCTTCTTAGCCATGTCTATCATGGTCAGAGCTTCGATGTTTATGGTTTTAGCGTAAGTCTCATAAAGAATCTCTGCACGGGAAGTAAGCTCTGTCTGTGTGAAAAC
This sequence comes from Anaerobutyricum sp., assembly GCA_045226235.1. Classification (GTDB taxonomy): domain Bacteria; phylum Bacillota; class Clostridia; order Lachnospirales; family Lachnospiraceae; genus Anaerobutyricum. The sequence goes on along the minus strand of JBGVCE010000165.1, from coordinate 3,755 downwards.
CCCATGCTTCTCAAATAATCGGATGGCCTTCTGAGTGGTGAGGGCCGGCACGGCATCCACCATACAGGTGATCTCCGGTAGTCCTCTCTTTCTGGCCTTCTCTAACCAGGCTTCCGAATAGCCATCCCCGTCAAATATAATCCGCTTGTGGGCTACAAGGGTACTCTTGATCAGGTCATGCAAGGTCTTCTGGAAGTCATCCGCTGACTCAAGAATATCTGCAAACTCCGATAATGTATCAGCGACTATGGTATTAAGAATGATGTTAGGATCCGCGATAGATTGGGTGGATCCCACCATACGGAATTCAAATTTGTTGCCGGTAAAGGCAAAGGGTGACGTCCTGTTCCGGTCTGTGGCGTCCATCTCAAATGTAGGCAGAGAAAGTACTCCTGAATCATACTCCTCCCCGTGGATGGAACTGGTGGCCTGCCCGGATTCGATCAGCTGTTTTACCACGTCCTTCAGCTGTTCACCCAGGAAGACAGAGATGATTGCCGGAGGCGCTTCATTACCGCCCAGACGATGGTCATTCCCCGGCACTGCCGAGGAAACCCGCATAAGTTCTGCATGGATATCCACCGCTTTTAATATGGCTGCCAGAATCAGCAGAAATTGAATATTTTCATGTGGGCTCTTGCCAGGATCCAGCAGGTTTTCACCGGTGTCCGTGGACATGGACCAGTTGTTATGCTTACCGGATCCGTTTATCCCTGCAAATGGTTTTTCATGGAGAAGGCATCTGAGGCCCATTTCCTCCGCCACTCTCTGGGCGGTCTCCATCACAAGCTGATTATGGTCTGTGGCTATGTTATTCTGATCGTAGATCGGGGCCAGTTCATGCTGGGCCGGGGCTGCCTCATTATGCTGTGTCTTAGCGGAGATACCCAGCTTCCATAATTCCTGGTTAAAGCGATCCATAAACTGCAGAACCCTTTCCGGAATAGTTCCGAAATAATGATCATCCAGCTCCTGGCCTTTTGGGGGCATGGCCCCAAACAAAGTTCTGCCTGTAAAGATCAGATCTTTTCTCTTTAAGAATTTTTCCTTATCCACAAGGAAATATTCCTGCTCCGGTCCGGCATAAGTGGTAACATGTTTCACATCCTTCTTGCCAAAGAGATGCATGATCCGGGTTGCCTGGATGTCAAGAGCCTGCATGGAACGAAGCAGAGGAGTTTTCTTATCCAAAGCTTCCCCTTTGTAGGAACAGAAAGCCGTTGGGATGCAAAGAATGGTGGAGTGAGGTGTCTCCTTAATAAAAGCGGGGGAAGTGCAGTCCCAGGCAGTATATCCCCTGGCTTCAAAGGTCGCTCTCAGCCCTCCGGAAGGGAAGGAAGATGCATCCGGTTCCCCTTTGATCAATTCTTTTCCGGAAAAACGAAGTAAGGTGGTGCCATCCGGCTGAGGATCGATAAATGCGTCATGTTTTTCCGCGGTGATCCCGGTCAGCGGCTGGAACCAGTGGGTAAAATGTGTCGCCCCTTTTTCGATGGCCCATTCTTTCATCTCGTGAGCCACGATGTCGGCCACTTCAGGATCAAGTTCAGCGCCGGCTTCGATTGCCGCTCTCATCTTTTTGTATGCAGATTTGGGCAGTCTCTCCTTCATCACGGCATCGTTAAATACATTACACCCAAATATCTCTCGAATATTTCTCTTCATATCTCATCAGCCCTTTCTTTGGCAGGATATCTTCAGGAATTCCATCATAACAAATCATCGTTTCATTCAAAAAGCGCCCTAGAATCTTAGGGTTCCGGGACGCTTTTGTATCATTGGCCTGAGATTAGTATGCAAATTTCTCCTCAAAATAAGCTTTCAGATCTTCGATCTTAATTCTCTCCTGCTCCATGGTATCACGATCACGTACGGTGACAGAACCATCTTCCACAGAGTCAAAATCATAGGTAATACAGTATGGTGTGCCAATCTCGTCCTGGCGGCGATAACGTTTTCCGATATTTCCACGGTCATCGTACTCACAGTTATAGATCTTGCAAAGATCCTGATAGATCTTCTCTGCGCCTTCACCCAGTTTTTTGGAAAGTGGAAGGACACCGATCTTAACCGGTGCGATGGCAGGATGGAAATGCATAACAGTACGCACGTCGCCCTCTTTGATTTCCTCCTCGTCATAAGCTGCGCAAAGGAATGCAAGGGTAACACGGTCAGCACCAAGGGATGGTTCAATAACGTAAGGAATGTATTTTCTCTTCTCTTCATCATCAAAATATGCCATATCCTCACCGGATACATTCTGATGACAGGTCAGGTCATAGTCGGTTCTGTCTGCGATTCCCCACAGTTCACCCCAGCCGAATGGGAACAGGAATTCGATATCTGAGGTAGCTTTGGAGTAGAAGGACAGCTCCTCCGGCTCATGGTCACGGATTCGCATCTCATCCTCTTTGATTCCCAGAGTCTTCAGCCAGTTCACACAGTAATCTTTCCAGTAGGCAAACCACTCAAGGTCAGTGTCCGGTTTGCAGAAAAATTCCAGTTCCATCTGTTCAAACTCACGGGTACGGAATGTAAAGTTGCCCGGAGTGATTTCGTTACGGAAAGATTTCCCGATCTGTCCAATACCAAAGGGCACTTTCTTGCGGGAGGTTCTCTGAACATTTTTGAAGTTCACGAAGATTCCCTGTGCAGTTTCAGGGCGAAGGTATACCGTATTCTTGGCATCTTCGGTAACTCCCTGGAAGGTCTTGAACATAAGATTGAACTGACGGATATCTGTGAAATTGTGCTTTCCGCAGCTCGGACAAGGCACATTGTGGTCCTCGATAAACTGTTTCATATCCTCCTGGGATAAAGCATCCACGGAGCAGCCCAGATCAATTCCGTTCTCCTGAGCATAATCTTCAATAAGCTTATCGGCACGGAAACGTTCTTTACACTCTTTACAGTCCATCAGAGGATCAGAAAAACCACCCAGATGTCCCGAAGCTACCCAGGTCTGAGGATTCATGAGGATGGCACAGTCCACTCCAACATTATATGGGCTTTCCTGTATGAATTTCTTCCACCAGGCTTTTTTCACATTATTCTTTAACTCAACGCCGAGATTACCGTAATCCCATGTATTCGCAAGACCGCCATATATCTCAGAACCCTGATATACAAATCCTCTTGCTTTTGAAACAGCGATGATTTTTTCCATTGTTTTTTCCATGACGATGTACCTCTATTCTTTCAATTTATAAACACAAATATAATTCTACAAAAGAAACTATTACATTTCAAGAGTTTTTTAAACCATTTCCAGCATCTGCTCCGACCGGAAGCGGTGGTCCACATGGGTTTTAAAAAAACGTTTTACGATCCACTCGAACTCCAGAAAGGTTTCCTCCTTCAGGTTAAATGAGTAGATTTCATTGATACGGCAGCTTTCCAGAAACTGCAGCACATACAATACCTGGGAATCCATCTCCCTGCCATCGGCAGTCTGTCTGCAGTCCTCGCAGACTACTCCGCCTTCCTCAAAAGAAAGGTATCGAAGCTTCTCTCTTTTGCCGCAATGAACACAGAAGAAACTCTGGATACCCATACCGTGATACTGCAGGATCTTCAGTTCAAAAATCCTGCGAATCAGCGGGAAGGGAAGCAGTTTTTTCCCTAGAGCCAGGAAAGTCAGATACAGTAGATTCAGGATATCTTTCTCCTCCTGCCCTTCCATGGTAAAATAAGCAGCCAGCTCACAGAAATAACTGCTGTAACAGATGCTTTCAAAAGTCTCTCTCAGGTTGGAG
>JBGVCE010000164.1:0-4100 GCA_045226235.1 Anaerobutyricum sp. | reverse complement strand
ATTCACCACATCCGGCTCACTTAGTTCGGACATGACTTCCTCCAGCCGTCTCACCAGATCTTCCAAACGGTCAAACATACTTTTCCTCCGTTTTGTATCTTTTTAGCTTTATCGTCATTTTTTAATCATTATGATAATCTTCCACAGATAATTCTGTCAAGACCTGCCAGGTCTTTCCGGACATAAATCTCCCGGAAACCATGGCATCTCATGAGGTCTCCCACTGCTTCTGCCTGGTCTGCACCGATTTCAAAGAACAGGCTCCCGCCTTCCTTTAGATGCTTTGAGGCCCCTTCCGTGATTCTCCGATAATACAGAAGGCCATCCTCCCTGCCGTCCAGGGCCATAAGGGGTTCATGGTCCCTTACCTCTGGCATCAGGTCTTTCAGCACTCCTGTGGGAATGTAAGGAGGATTGGATACGATCAGATCAAAAACTCTCTCCTCCCGGGGCAGGCCCTCAAGGGCCTCATAGAGATCTCCCTGGAGAAGTGTCACAGGAGCAGCCAGGTCCATGGCATTGGCGGCAGCCAGGTCCACGGCATCCTGGGACAGGTCGGACAGGACTACATCCACATAGGGGCAGAGGCGTTTTAAGCTGATTCCGATGCAGCCGCTTCCGCTGCATAAGTCCAGCACTCTGATCCTGTCTTCCCCCTCAGCCGAATCCTTTTGCCCTCTGATGTAATGGACAACTTCCTCCACCAGACATTCTGTATCCTGCCTGGGAATCAGCACTCTCTCATCCACACGAAAAGAATACCCCATAAATTCACAGTTACCCATCAGGTACTGCAGGGGGTAATGACCTTCTCTCCTTCTCAGCATCTCCTCCAGTTTATCCATGGATTCCCCGGAAATCTCTCTCTCCGGATCCAGATAATAATCTGCCCTGGAAACAGCCAGAAGCCAATCCAGAAAAAGCCAGCTTTCATAATCATAGGATTCGATCCCCGCCTTCTTCAGGCGGTCAGATATCATACTTCGAACCTCTTTCAATCTCATGGCATCAGTCCTCGATCTCTCCCTTACGCATGGCCTCCTGATAAGCACGCCAGTCAAAGATGCTGTCCACGGAGGTTATGGCGACCTCGATCATATCCAGGTCTGGCTCCTTGGTGGTCAGATACTGCAGACACAGGCCCGGTTTGCTCAAGGCCGAAACCACCCGGTTATTGCTTCTCCCTGCAAAGCGGATAAACTCAAAAGATATTCCTGCCACCACCGGAATCAGCAGCAGGCGGCATACAAAACGAAGCCACAGGGTGTCTACCCGGATGAACATAAAGACCACGATACTGATGATCATCACGATCAGCAGGAAGCTGGTCCCGCATCTTTTGTGAAGGCGGGAGTGCTTCTTTACATTTTCCGGTGTAAGCGGCTCCCCGCTCTCCAGACAATTAATGGTTTTATGCTCCGCTCCATGGTACATAAATACTCTTCGTATGTCCTCCATCCTTGAGATAGCCACCACATACAGCAGGAAAATCGATACCCGGATCAGACCCTCGATCAGGGTACGGATGGTATAGGAATGGATTACTTTCTTTAACAATTCCGATAAAAAGAAGGGGAGCAGCATAAAGATGGCCACTGCCATGATGACAGAGATCACCAGGGTGATCCCCATAAAAACATCATCGCTCTTCTCCCCGAATACCTTCCTGGTAAACATCTCCAGGCGGTCCGGTTCTGTCTCTTCCTCCTCCAGGACAAATTCCGAGGAGAACATCAGGGTCTTCATCCCGATATACATTGACTCTCCAAAGGCACATACCCCCCGAAGAATGGGCAGGCCCAGAATCGGATACCTCGATGTTACAGACTGATAAGAGTCTTTTTTCACTTCAATCTCATGATTTGGCTTCCTGACAGCCACGGCATACTGATCTTCGTTCTTCATCATTACACCTTCCATGACCGCCTGTCCGCCAATGGTTGTTCTCTTCAAACGGTACCTCCTTTTCGCAAAAAGTAAGGCGACGAAATCTATATCACAGTGAGGTACTGTGACATAGATTCCGTCGCCTGATGAAACCTGCCGGTTATTATTTCTGAGTCATACCATACTTACGGTTGAACTTATCAATACGTCCACGAGCCTTAGCAGCTTTCTGTGTACCTGTATAGAATGAATGACATTTGGAACAGATTTCCACGTGGATATCTGACTTTGTGGATCCCACTACGAATTCGTTGCCACAGTTGCAGACAACCTTTGCCTGATAATACTTTGGATGGATTCCTTCACGCATCTTTTTCACCTCTCTACCGAAAAATTCATCTATCTAAGATGATGTTAATCTTAATTAATATATTACCATGTTTCAAACAGCTTTCACATTATACCACAGAAAATCCGGCAGTGCAAGAAGAATATTAATTTCTTTGAAACATAATATCTCCGGCCCATTTCATGTCGATTTCCTGGAATTTTTTACTGTTTCTGTTTCCCATTTTCCCACTGTACCTGTGTTCCACGTCACGGTAATACTCGGGACTTACCGGAATCCTGCCGATTCCCTTCTTCTCGAAGAAGACCATAAAATAATACTGGGTTCCCTTATAGTCAAAAAGAATGTTCAGGAGATTATCATCTTTCATCTCCTTCTCCAGCTGTTTCAGATGTTCTATCTTCATGAACTCCACGATACGGTCATCTAGAAGGTTATCCGCAATCAGGATCTTTTCCTTCAGGTCATTGAGATTGGTGACAATCCTCTTGTGGCTGGCATCTACCTTCTCCCACTGATCTATGGACTTGCGAGTATTATCCGTCATCTCGGGCGTCAGGTACAGAATCATCTTCCTCTTTGTATCCACGTACACACTCTCATAGGTAAGGGGAGCTGTAAATCCACATTCTTCACAGTGGAATACAAAAAGCTTATTCATCAATACTTTCTCTTTTAATTCCGGTTTTTCCGTGACATTGATCACAGAATATCTGTCACAGAGATGTACCTTCCCACATTTGGGGCAGGCAAGTTCTTCTTTTGTAAATCTGGTTAGTTTATCCATCTATCTCCCTCCAGGTTTTATTGTCAACCAAAAAATTTACATCAGGTTGACAATTATTCCATTCTTCAGTATAATCCATATAGTCTAAGGAACATCATATCATAGATCAAGGAGAAAATAAAATGAAAGAAGAAAAATATTTCACGACATACCGGATGGCCATGATCGCATTGATGACAGCAGTTATCTGTGTCCTGAGCCCCTTTTCCATAAATATCCCCTTAAGCCCGGTCCCCCTGAGCCTGGCAACCATGGCCGTGTGCTTCGCATCCTGCATACTGGGCTGGAAAGCGGGCACCTGCAGTGTGGGCATATATCTGCTCATCGGTCTGACGGGCCTTCCGGTATTTTCCAATTTCAGCGGCGGGGTCGCAAAGATGGCCGGCCCTACCGGGGGATACCTGATTGGCTATCTTTTTTTGGCACTGATCTCAGGAATCTTCTTTGAGAAGTTCTCCCATCCTGTCTTCCATGCCATCGGCATGATTCTGGGTACTGCAGTATGCTATGCCTTCGGTACCATATGGCTCTGCTATCAGGCTCATCTTAGTTTGGCCCAGGGATTAGCTATGGGAGTCTCCCCCTATATTCCCGGGGACCTGGTGAAAATATGTCTGGTTCTGCTCGTTGGCCCTGTCATCAGGAAACGGCTGGAAGCCGCCGGACTTGCCCGGTATCACTAAAGGGATTCCCATCCATAACTTCTTATAAGATTCGAGGTTTTCCACTCCATTCCTCCTTGAAAGTGTGTTATAATATTTTAGTTAAAATGACAACACAACTTTCAAGGAGATTTTTTATGGATAGAAAGTACTTCTTTTTTGATATCGACGGAACCCTCACTGTGCGGGAGACAGGGATCATGGTTCCCTCAGCCAGAGAAGCAATAGAGAAGTTAAAAGCAGCAGGGCATTTTGTTTCCATTGCTACAGGCCGGGCCTGCTATAAGGCGGAGAAGTTCCGGGCGGACAGCGGAATTGACCACATGGTATGCAACGGCGGGCACGGTATCGTTATAGACGGAAAATGTGTAGAGAACCGCCCTCTTGATTATGAGAAATGTCTGGCGATCTACCG
>JBGVCE010000163.1:0-4660 GCA_045226235.1 Anaerobutyricum sp. | reverse complement strand
TTTCCCTGGGCATTATCTCCGTAGAAAATGTTGGTTCCCTCAGAAAAATCCAGGTGCAGAGACTCGTAATTTCTGAAATTAGAAAGTTCCAATGACTTTATGATCATAAAAGTGCCTTACTCCGATGCTTTGACTGTGAAGGAATTTCCCTGCACGGAAACAGTATCCCCGTCTCTGAGTTTCTTCCCCCTTCTTGTCTCCGTCTCACCGTTGACAAGAACCACACCGTCTTCTATAAGCATCTTGGCCTCAATTCCTGAGGCCGCGATCCCGGCAAGCTTCAAAGCCTGGCCGAGTTTGATAAATTCATCTCTGATTTCAAGATCCATTCTCAGTTTCCTTACTTTCCCTATATTTTGGCAAAATATCAATCAATTGTAATGAAATTAACGGGAAGGATCAGATAGCAGTAAGTCTCCTCCGCGTCTCTGATAAAGCAGGGAGCCTTGGGGCTGACAAGATAGAGCGTGATCTCCTCGCTGTCAATAGCTCTGAGGGCGTCAATGAGGAACTTGGGATTGAAGCCGATATTCATGTCGGCGCCATCCTTGGTGATCTCGATCACTTCATCCATGCTTCCCAGAGTAGTGTTGATCTTCATCTCCATGTTGTCATCGCTGATCATGATGATGACAGGTTTCTTATCCTCTTCCTTCACAAGAAGAGTTGCTCTGTCGATACAGCTCAGGAACTCTTTCCTCTGTACGTTGACTCTGGTCTGGTAGCTGCTGGAAAGCATCTTGTCGATCCTGTAGTATTCACCCTCGATCAGTCTGGAAACTACGATCGTATCGTCAAACTCAAACAGAGCATGTTTCTCTGTGAAATAGATGTTCACGAACTTATCCGTATCGCCGGAGAGGATCTTGCTGATCTCATTGAGAGTCTTTCCGGGAACGATGACCTTCCTGTCCTCATAAGAATTGCTGAGTTCCACATTGCGGATCGCAATCCTGTGTCCATCCAGAGCGACCATTCTAAGCCTGTTATCCCTGATCTCCATGAGTTCGCCGGTCATCATGCCGCTGCTCTCATTTCCTGAAATGGAAAAGATAGTTCTGTTGATCAGATCTCTGAGAGTAAACTGAGAAACTTTAACTTCATTCTTCTTCTCAATCTCGGGAAGATATGCAAAATCCGCTCCGTCTTTGCCAAGGATCGTAAACTTTGCTTTCTGACATGTAATGGTGATCTTTTCTCCTTCGGTGAAGATCACAACATCGTCATCAGGAAGCTTCCTGACAATGCTGGAGAAGATCTGAGCATCGACAGCAATTATACCTCTTGATAAGATCAGTCCTGCAACCTTTGTCTCAATACCCAGTTCCATATCGTTGGCAATGAGTCTGATATCATTTCCGGAGGCATCGATCAGGATGCATTCAAGAATAGACATTGTTGTCTTGCTGGGTACAGCCTTGGAGACGATCTGTATTCCCTGTGAAAGATAAGATTTAGCAATTCTCAGTTCCATAAAATTCCTGTTCCTTCCGCATTTGGTAAGTGGCTATCTCCGTCAGTTCTCCGTGCGCGTTATAGTAAAGATAATATAGTAATCTTAGTATATAGAGCTTGTGAAAATGTGGATAACCACTCTTAATTATAGTATTTTTCGACTTAAATTACAATGAAACGGTGTGGAAATGACTGCGATTTTACGGTGTAAAACCAATTTTCTGTCCACAGTCCCAAATAGGAGTACGTGGGTAAGTACAAAACGGCTTAAAACGGCAAATTAGCACTATCCACATGTTACACATTGAATCCTCGGAGTTTCCGCAGGCAATCCACAGACCTGTCCACATTCTCAGGCTTTGACGTTGAGCTTTTTGAGGATCACTTCGATATTGCCCTTGAGTTCATCGTTATCGGACAGATCGTTCTTGATCTTATTGGCCCCGTGCATGATGGTGGAGTGATCCTTTTTGCCGAGCATCTTGGCGATCGCGTCATAGGTGATATCCGTATAATTCTTACACAGATACATGATGACCTGTCTGGGTATGACGATCTCGCTGTCTTTCTTCTGGGACATGATCGCCGCGGGCTTGACGCCGTAGTGGTCGCAGACAACGCTCATGATCCTGTCAGGAGTCACCACGTCATTCTTCTCGGGATAGATCATATCCTTAAGGGCTTCCTTGGCATTTTCAGTGGTGATCTCTACATTATTAAGTCTGGAATAAGCAGTGATCTTCTTAATTGCGCCTTCAAGCTCACGGATGTTGGATTTAATATTGGTCGCAATGTATTCGAGAACCTGATCGTCCACATTGAAGTGGGAGTTTTCCACATTCTTTCTCAGGATGGCCATTCTGGTCTCGTAACTCGGAGGTTGGATATCAGCGATCAGGCCCCACTCGAAACGGGAACGGAATCTCTCGTCCAGGGTCTCCATTTCCTTGGGAGGACGGTCTGAGGAGAGAACGATCTGCTTACCTGCCTGGTGAAGCTCATTGAAGGTGTGGAAGAATTCCTCCTGAGTGGATTCTTTACCTATAATAAACTGGATATCGTCGATCAGAAGAACATCTACTGTGCGGTACTTGTCTCGAAGTCTGGCCATTGAAGAAGAGTTGCCGCTTCGAATGGATTCGATCACTTCGTTGGTAAACTGCTCCGATGTCACGTACAGAACTCTCATATTGGGATTCTGTTCCAATATAAAGTGTCCCACCGAATGCATAAGATGCGTTTTTCCAAGCCCCGCTCCTCCGTAAAGGAACAGAGGATTATAGGTATTTCCGGGTGATTCGGAAACGGCAAGACATGCGGAGTGAGCGAACATGTTGTTGCTTCCGACAATAAAGGTATCAAACCGGTACTTGGGATTTAAATGGGCGTCCTCTATTTTGGCGCGGTCCGCTGCTTTTACAGGAGCCGGCTCTGTGGCTGCGGGTACTTCCTCCTCCTGATTGAGAATGAAGTTTACGTCATATTCCTCCCCAAGCAGTTCTGATATGGTCACCTTAAAGAAGTCGATATAATTCTTGGAAATATAGGTGAGTTTAAACTGATTGTCAGAAGGAATCCTGATGACGACCAGGTGATCGTTGATCCGCGCGATCTCAAGGTCCTCGATCCAGGTTTTGTATGAAATATTGCTGAGACCGTAATTATCACGGATATGCTCTTTAATATTCTGCCAGCTCTGTTTGATGATCTCATTGTTCATAATTTACCACCGCCTGAAATTTATTGTTAATGTCTTCTTCCGGGATGATCTGAGTTTGTGTAAGAGGCATATTATTAAAATAAGAAGAAACTCTGTTAAAACATTGTACCCGGGGAATATCATAATTCACATGAGAGGCCTGAGCTTCGCGTTTTGTGACCCTGAACCCCCATCATGTGGTAATGAGTATTTTAATATAAATGTAAAAAATCTTCAAATTTGTCAAATTGAAGAAAAATGTTGATAAGATTGTGGATAACAATTAATGTAATAAAAAATCCACTATCTCAGTAACCGGAAAAATGAGCCAAAAAAGCCTCTTTGTGGATAAAAAAGGGCTAAAAAAGGGGGTTATCCACATATTTTCCACAAAATGTGGATATATGGATAGTAACAATGTGGAAATGTGGATAAGTCATAATGCCACAATATCTTGTAAAAAAAAATTTTGAGAATCAATATATTGAAGTCCGAAAAAGTCGATAAATAAAGGCTTTTCAATATTTTTTTCTTGACCTCAAAGGTAATTGTCTATATAATAAGAATGCTGTTTACCACACAGAGCAGCCGGATGGCCCGCAGGAGGAACTGCCTGTGAAGATTTCTCTTTTCAGGGCGGCGGTTTACCCGCACATCTTTAGGTAATTATTAATGAAAGTGGAAATCAACTTGATTAAGGAGGATACCATACATGAAAATGACATATCAGCCCAAGAGAAGACAGCGCTCTAAGGTTCATGGATTCAGATCCAGAATGAGCACTCCCGGCGGAAGAAAAGTTCTTGCAGCAAGAAGAGCGAAGGGCAGAAAGAAATTAACCGTTTGACAGACAACCTGAAAGCCGCAGCAATGTGGCTTTCTTTGTTTTGTTTAGGGTATTGTGAGAAATGGAATCTCTGAAGAAAAACGATGATTTCAGAAAATGCTATAACACCGGAAAGTCATATGTGAACCGCGATCTTGTCCTGTATGTGTGTGGAAATGATCTGGGACGAAACAGGATCGGGATATCTGTGAGCAAAAAGGTGGGAAACAGCGTCGTCAGACACAGGATCACAAGATTGATCCGGGAAAGTTATCGGCTGCATGAGCAGATGTTCAATAGTGGTTTGGACATGGTAGTCGTGGCGCGGACCAGGGCTAAGGATGCCGACTATCACAGGATAGAGGGCGCGCTTCTGCATTTGGCGGGAAAGGCTGGAATCTATGGCAAAAAGAATACTGATATGGATGATTAAATTCTATAGAAAATATCTCTCTCCTCTTAAGAGCACGAAATGTCCCTATATCCCCACCTGCTCCGAATACGGACTGGAAGCGGTGGAGAAATACGGCGCTGTTAAGGGAGGGCTTCTTGCTCTGTGGAGAATTCTCAGATGTAATCCTTTTTCTCACGGGGGATATGATCCTGTACCCTGAAAACTGCCGGAAGGCAGTATTTTGACTAATCCTGAAGGAGGATTCAATGTTACTTACTAAGTCCAA
>JBGVCE010000162.1:0-5025 GCA_045226235.1 Anaerobutyricum sp. | reverse complement strand
GGATGCTGAATACCTTGAACTTTCTCTGGAGATCTCTCTGCTCGTCCGTGTTCACTTTTCCTACCTTGATCTTTCCTTCATACTCTTTTGCGATTTCTTCCACAACGGGCGCAACCATACGGCAGGGGCCGCACCAGGGTGCCCAGAAGTCCACCAGGACCGGTATGTCAGACTGCAATACTTCCTGCTCAAAATTATCTTTTGTAATCGTAATCTCTGCCATAGAAAAACCCCCTTTTTCCATCTTTGAATTTCATTATAATTCAATTCCAATAAGGCGTCAACCTGTTGCAGATTCCCCTTTTCCTACAGGTCATCCATGATCCTTATGGCAGCTCTTTTTCTGGATATCCCATGATCCATGGCAGTCTTTCCGATAAATCTGTGTGCCTGGTCTTCCGTCATATGTTTTTTCTCAATCAGCATACATTTGGCTTTGGCAACCGTTCGCAGATCTTCCATCTTATCCTGCAGGTCCCTCATTTTTTTCTCCAGGTGATGCCTTTTGTTCTGTATGGCCGTCAGAAACCGGATTGCCTTATCGATTTGCCTCCAATGGAAGGGTTTTGCCAGAACAAGCACCCCGTAATCGGTGACCCTCTCCGTCATGTCATCATAGGATTCCTTGGACACCACAAGGAGGACGGATGCGTTGCTGGTATCGATTATATCCAGTGAGATCTCCAACCCGTTTTCATCCGGCAGGGGAGCGTTGATAATCACCAGGTCATAATAGCGCTCCAGAAAGCTTCTTCTGGCCAGACTGGCACTCTTCCGGCTCTCAACAGAGGGGAAGCTTTTCTTTGGCAATGAGCGTTTTACGATGGCGTCGAATTGCTCCGAGGAAGAAACGATCAGCACAGAATGCTGTATGAATTCGTCTTTTGGCATAGAATCCCTCCTCAGAATCCGGCGTACTCCTTCAGTATACCCTCCGGCACATATTTCCTTACAAAATCACTTTCCAATGCCAGTTTGGCTGCTTCTTCTCTGGACGTTGGCAAAGCCGCCCCGGCCTCTGACATCTCTTCCGGCAGTACTAGTTTTCTCTTTATCCCATCGATTCCTGCATAGATCAAAAGTGCATAGACCAGATAAGGATTGCATCCTGCATCCGGACTTCTGATCTCAACCCTTGTCTGTCCTTTGTAGGTCTCCATGTACATAAGCTCCGATTCGCCCCGGCCAGACCAGTCCACCTTGTCCGGCGCCGTACTGTTGCCAAGCCTGGAGTAGGATTCATCGGTTGCGTTAAGGAAGATAGTGATATCCCTGATGACATGGATGATCCCTGCTGCCACATACTTAACCACATCATTACCCTGCCTGTCCACGGCATAGATGTTGATGTGATACCCATTTCCCGGTTCACCGGCAATGGGCAGGGGGGAGAAATCTGCAGTCAGCCCATAACGGTTTGCCACGGTGCTCACCGCCATCTTAAATGTGGTCATCTGGTCCGCTGCCTTCAGTGGTTTCCCATAATGAAAATCAATCTCATTTTGTCCCGGGCCTCTCTCATGATGAGACCTCTCCGGGGTCAGACCCATTCGCTCTATGGTGAGGATAATCTCTCTTCTGACATTTTCACAGCGATCGGCAGGAGCAATGTCCAGGTATCCTGCCCGGTCATAGGGTATCCTGGTGGGGTTACCCTGATCATCATTTAGAAACAGGTAGAATTCCATTTCTGTTCCAAAGCGGAATTCAACCCCCAACTGGTCTGCTGCTCCCATGGCTTTCTTCAGAATGGTCCGGGTATCTGCCTGATATTCTTCCCCCTCCGGAGTATAAAGATCACAAAACATTCTTAATACTTTTCCACTGTCAGGTCTCCATGGCAGGACAGACAGGGTATCCGGATCAGGTTTCAGATACAAGGATGCATAGGGGCAATCTCTAAACCCTGCAATCTCTCTGGCATTTATTGGAATACCATCCTCGAAGGCCTTCTTTATCTCCCCGGGCATGACGGATATGTTCTTCTGAACCCCATATGCATCGCGAAATGCCAGACGGATAAATTTCGCATCTTCCTCTTCTATATATTTCATCACTTCATCAAACATATACTGCATCTCTTTCCTCCTCAAGCATTCCCCTGGTTTTATCCTATATCGTGGAGATTCTGGGTGATATATCATACAGAACAACCAGAAGTATCCTTACCGTGTCAAGTGAAGTAAACATGGTGACACCGTTTTGGATGGCACATTTTCTGATCTCTATCCCATCATTATAATGAATCCCTGACAGGATTGCCCTGGTATTGATAATATAGCTGACATACCCGGCCCGGATGGATTTCAGAATCTCGTCACTTCCTTCACTAATCTTACCACGGATGCGGGTTCTTATCCGATGTTTTTTCAGGAAATTCCCTGTTCCCACCGTCGCTTCGATATTAAACCCAAGCTCATAAAAGCGCCGGACCAGAGGCAGAGCCTCTTCCTTGTCTTCATCTGCCAGGGTGACGGTGACCGTTCCGTACTCCTTCATCTTTACCCCTGATGCCTGCAAGGCTTTATAAAATGCCCTTTTCAGGCTCTTGTCATAGCCGATGGCTTCCCCGGTTGATTTCATTTCCGGGGACAGGTAGGCATCCATCCCGTTCAGTTTCTCAAAGGAGAAGGCCGGCGCTTTCACATACCAGAAATCTTTTTCCGGCCTGACGGTATCAGCCAGGCCCTGCTGGTGGAGAGTTTGCCCTAACATTACCCGGGCGGCGATATCCACCAGAGGTGATCCGGTTGATTTAGACAGGAAGGGAACACTCCTGGATGCCCTCGGATTCACCTCGATTACATATACGTTTTCTTCCCTGTCCACGATAAACTGGATATTGAATAATCCCCGGATCCCGATGCCAACCCCCAGCTTTTTTGTATAGTTCCAGATTTTCTCCTTCACTTCAGAAGAAATGGAAAATGGCGGGTACACACTGATACTGTCCCCCGAATGGACACCGGTTCGTTCCACCAGCTCCATGATTCCCGGCAGATAGACATTCTCCCCGTCGCAGACCGCATCAATCTCCACTTCCTTGCCCACGATATATTTGTCCACCAGAACCGGTCTGTCCTTATCCACTTCCACTGCATTTTTCAGATAATGAGTCAGCATCCTCTCGTTGGCCACGATCTCCATGGCCCGTCCTCCCAGAACAAAAGAAGGTCTGACCAGGACCGGATAGCCAATCCTCTCAGCTGCCTTGATACCTTCTTCCATGGTGGTGACAGCGATGCCTTGAGGATGCGGGATCTTAAGTCTGTTGATAAGTTCTTCAAATGCATCTCTGTCTTCCGCAATGAATATAGCCTCCGGCCCGGTTCCGATAATCTTCACTCCTCTTTCCGACAGGGGACCAGCCAGATTTACCGCCGTCTGTCCCCCCAGGGAAGCGATCACCCCCAGCGGTTGCTCCAGATCAATGATATTCATGATATCTTCCACGGTAAGAGGCTCGAAATACAGCTTGTCGGCAACCGTATAATCCGTGGAGACCGTTTCCGGATTATTGTTGATCACGATGGCTTCATATCCCATTTTGTGTATCGTTTTCACCGCATGTACGGTGGAGTAGTCGAACTCCACTCCCTGTCCGATCCGGATGGGGCCGGATCCCAGCACGATGATCTTTTTCTTATGGGAGACAACGGACTCATTTTCCTCTTCATAGGTAGAATAAAAATAAGGTACATAACTCTCGAATTCACTGGCGCAGGTATCGATCATCTTATAGACAGGGCGAATCCCGTATAAGCTTCTCAGCTGGCGGATGTCTTCTTCCCTGCATCCCGTCAGTTCCGCGATGTAGGAATCCGAGAAACCCATCCTCTTCGCCTCATATAATAAGTCCCGGTCGGGAAGCGGCCCTCTTCCTGTCAGAAGATATGACCGGCTGGTTTCTTCCAGTTTTATCTCAAAATCGACGATCTTTTTGATCTTGTCCAAAAAGAACATATCGATCTTTGTTCTCATATAGATGGTGTGGGGGTCTGCCCCCAGCCAGAGGAGTTCCGATATGGCATATATCCTGTCATCCGTCCCCTCCTCGATATAGGACAGCAGCTTGTCCATGGCTTCCTTTTTGTTTTCCGGATCCCTTTTGTCCGACAGGTTCTTCACATCGAATTTCTCCAGATGAATGTGATTCTTCCCGTCCTCCAAAGACCGGATGGCTTTCAGAAGGCTCTCCTCCATGGTTCGCCCGATACTCATGGTCTCCCCTGTTGCTTTCATCTGGGTGGATAAGCAGTTGGAAGCCGTATCAAACTTATCAAAGGGGAATCTGGGCATCTTTGTTACCACATAATCCAGAGCAGGCTCGAAGCAGGCCGGCGTGTTGGCCAGACGGATTTCATCCAGGTTCATTCCCACGGCAATTTTCGCGGAGACTCTTGCGATGGGATATCCGCTGGCTTTTGATGCCAGGGCAGAGGATCTGGACACTCTGGGGTTGACTTCGATCACGTAGTAATCAAAGGATTCCGGATCCAGAGCGAATTGTACATTACAGCCTCCTTTGATTTTCAGGGCCCGGATGATCTTCAGGGCACTGTCCCTTAACATATGGTACTCTTTGTTGGTGAGGGTCTGGCTGGGTGCCACCACCACAGAATCCCCGGTATGGATTCCCACCGGGTCCAGATTCTCCATGTTACATACCGTGATTGCCGTATCGTTGGCATCGCGGATTACTTCATATTCGATTTCTTTATATCCTTTAATACTTTTCTCAACCAGCACCTGGCCTACGGGGGATAATGCAAGCCCCCTCTTCATCTTTTCTCTCATCTCAAGAGGATCGTTGGCAAATCCTCCCCCGGTGCCTCCCAGGGTAAAGGCCGGTCTTAGGATCACCGGATAGCCGATTTTTTCGGCCACTTTACACCCGCTCTCGATACTGTCGCAGATGTCCGATGGCACCACCGGTTCCCCCAGTTGCTGGCATAATTCCTTAAACTGTTCTCTGTCCTCGGCCCTGCGGATACTTTCCGCTTCGGTTCCAAGAAGTTCGATCTC